>CAYNLI010000044.1:0-3844 GCA_964398035.1 uncultured Flavobacteriaceae bacterium
ACTCTTTCGCCTCCTGAAATAAAATTCGTTATTTCCCTTAGCGGGTGCAAATATAGACCTGTTTTTTAAATAAAAAACAATATTTTAATTTTTTTTTAAATCTTTTTTCACCCCCTCATTTAATACCTTATAAATTAGGTGCTTGAGACCGAAAACAAATCATAAAAAATGAAGGATTTAAAGTTAGGGGATTGTAACTATATATGCAACTATTCTTTTTGCTTTTCAACTCCACTCCATTTATTGGTTAGTGATGCATAATCATAATCCAATATAGACTTCTGTCGCTTAAGCCTATCACTGGCAAATGCTCGTTGCAAGATGTCTTCTATCAAATAGTCTTCATGAACGCTTTCTGGATGATACTCTTTCTTTAAACTGATTTTAAACATCTTTGCGGTGGTATTATACCAAAATGCTCTCCAGCCATTGCGCAGTTCCTTAACCAATCCATAGGCTGTTATTCCTGTTTGCCTATTAATGAGCTTAACCAATATTTGCCCTTCTGTACGGGTGAGTTTTTTTAACTCTTCAGAAAATTCTTCTTCAATATACTTTTGAATATGTTTAGTATACTTTTTTCTTTTTCTATTGGATTTCACTTTCTCTAAGCTATCATTTAACGCCACTAAACGTTCTGATGCCAATTTTGCATAAGGATACACCTTTATGGTTTTCCTCCTTAATATATAGTACCTAAGTTTTTCTTTTCTTGAATTGAACTTTAGTTTCCCGAAAATATAAACTTCATCTAAGGATATGGAGCTCTGAAATATAGAGTCTCCTTCTATTAGAATATATTCTTTGGCAATGGAATCCAATGGTTGATCCTCCTCTTGTGAAAAACTCAAAAAGCCCATCAATCCAAATAATAAAACAAAATAAACCTTTTTCATTAATTTAATATAAACAAAAGCCTGTGACAAAATTAACGATAAACATTAAATGATATTATTAAATAAAAGTGAATATTCCTAAGTTTGTAACAAAACACACTTTAATGAGCGCAAAGAAAATTATCACAAAAAAATCTCTAGCATTTTTTGAGAAATATTTAAATAATGCCGCACCTACCGGCTATGAATGGGAAGGGCAAAAATTATGGATGGACTACCTAAGACCTTATGTAGATACTTTTATTACCGATACCTATGGTACTGCTGTGGGTATTATAAATCCTGATGCAAAATACAAGGTGGTCATAGAAGGGCATTCTGATGAAATTTCTTGGTATGTAAACTACATAACGGACAATGGCCTTATCCATGTAATACGTAATGGTGGTAGTGACCATCAGATTGCTCCGTCCAAATGGGTGAACATCCATACTAAAAAAGGAATTGTAAAAGGAATATTTGGTTGGCCAGCAATCCATACTAGAAACAAAGCAAAAGAGGAGCCTCCTAAATTAGATAATATCACTATTGATGTTGGTGCCAAAGACAAAGCCGAAGTGGAAAAAATGGGTGTACATGTTGGTTGTGTGATTACATATCCTGACGAATTTAAAATCTTGAATGGAGATAAATTTGTTTGCAGGGCAATTGACAATAGAGCTGGTGGGTTTATGATCGCTGAAGTTGCAAGACTATTGCACGAAAACAAAAAGAAACTTCCTTTTGGGCTGTACATTACCAATTCTGTACAAGAAGAAATTGGTTTGCGTGGTGCGGAAATGATTACCCATACCATTAAACCCAATGTGGCCATTGTCACTGATGTTTGTCATGACACCACCACCCCAATGATTGAAAAGAAAACACAGGGGCATACTGAGATTGGCGCTGGGCCTGTTATCTCTTACGCTCCTGCCGTACAGAATAAATTACGTGAGCGCATTATAGAAACTGCGGAAGCAAATAAAATTCCTTTTCAACGTATGGCAGCCTCTAGAATGACAGGGACTGATACTGATGCTTTTGCATACAGCAATGGCGGTGTCGCCTCTGCATTGATATCATTACCTCTTAGATACATGCACACTACGGTAGAGACTGTGCACCAAGATGATGTTGAGAATGTTATTCGTTTGATATATGAAACGCTATTGAACATTAAAGACGGGGAAACATTTAGCTATTTCGAGTAGGAAGGCATTGCCTTCTTTTATTATATCATAGTCTATTTGAGTGGAGTTGATGACTAAATTGCTTTAGATAGGTTTCGACTCCGCTCAACCAGACAAACAAGAACTATACTTCATGGATGAATTACTGGATGTTTTAGATGTTGATGGCAATTACACTGGCGAAACCATCATGAAATCCATTGCGCATAAAAAAGGTGTTTTCCATCTTACTGTCCATATTTGGTTTTACACTAAAACTGCAAAAATATTGATTCAACAAAGAGGGAAGGGCAAAGATACTTTCCCTCTTTTATGGGATGTCTCTGTTGCTGGACATGTTGGTGCTGGTGAAGAAATTAAAATTTCTGCCATACGAGAAGTTGAGGAAGAAATTGGACTGACCATTGTTCAGGAAGATTTACAAAAAATAGGTGTTTTTAAAAGCATTCAAAAACACCATGCAGCATTAATTGATTGCGAGTTTCACCATACTTTTATATGTGAATTGAAAGTTCCGTTAGAAAAGCTTAAAAAACAAGATAGTGAGGTTGAAGCTCTGGATTTAATTCCACTAACAAAATTTGCTGAAGAAACTTGGGGCATGGCCAATCTTAAAAAGTATGTGCCACATGACACTGCATATCATAAGACTATCATTAAAGCGATTAAAGAAAGGTTATAGTTTGCTAATGAATTCTTCAACCTTGTCTAAACTATAGGTTTCTTGATTGCCCTTTTCCATATTCTTTACCACAAAGGAATTATGGGCTAGTTCTTTCTCTCCAATTAGTACAACAAAGGGTACTTTTCTGTTATTGGCATACTTCATTTGTTTCTGCATTTTGGCTGAAGATGGGTATACATCCGCTTTTATACCAACATTTCTTAGTTTACCAACTAATTTTAAGGCAGCAAAGGCTTCCTTTTCTCCAAAATTAACACAGAGCACTTCTAAAGATTGGCCAATAGTTTCTGGAAACAGTCCTAACTCTTCCAATACCAAATAAATTCGGTCTAAACCAAAGGATATACCTACACCACTCACATCTTTAAGACCAAAAACACCTGTAAGGTCATCATAACGACCACCACCTCCTATAGAACCCATGTTTACATTTTCTGGTGCTGAAACTTCAAAAATTGCTCCTGTATAATAATTAAGCCCACGTGCCAAGGTGACATCAATGGAAAGCTTGGCAGATTGTAATCCTAATTCCTCAATGGCATTTATAATGAATGTTAGTTCTTCTACCCCTTTACTACCTTCTACTGAATCTTTTAAAAGTTCTTTTAACTGAGACAATTGTGTTTCATTGGAACCTGACAATGCAAATAATGGTGAGGCTTTTTCAATGGCTTTTTCAGAAATACCTTTTGCCAGCATTTCTTTTTTTACACCTTCTTCACCAATTTTATCCAATTTATCCAATGCAACCGTAAAAGCAACCAACAAATGCTTAGCGCCAATAACTTCTGCTATCCCTGCAAGTATTTTTCTGTTGTTCAGTTTAATGGTTGTTCCTTTCAGTCCTAAATCTGTAAAAACAGCATCGTATAATTGTATGAGTTCTACTTCTTGCAACAAAGAATTTGCACCTACCACATCTGCATCACATTGATAAAATTCCCTAAACCTTCCTTTTTGGGGTCTATCCGCTCGCCATACTGGCTGAATCTGATATCTTTTAAATGGAAAATCAATTTCATTTTGATGCATGACAACGTATCTGGCAAACGGTACTGTTAAGTCGTAACGTAATGCTTTTTCTGAAATTT
>CAYNLI010000044.1:3944-18691 GCA_964398035.1 uncultured Flavobacteriaceae bacterium
ACGTATCTGGCAAACGGTACTGTTAAGTCGTAACGTAATGCTTTTTCTGAAATTTTTGGAGTTATAGATTTTGAATTTTTAGAGCTATAGGTGTCATCATCCACCTTGTTTAAAAAATCCCCAGAATTAAGAATCTTAAATATCAGCCTATCCCCTTCATCCCCATACTTTCCCATGAGGGTGCTGGAATTTTCAAAAGAAGGTGTTTCTATAGGTTGAAAACCGAAGGTCTGGAAGTGTTTCTTTACAATATTAAAAATGTAGTTCCGCTTATATACTTCACTTGGAGAAAAATCTCTTGTGCCCTTAGGTATGGTTGGTTTCTGTGCCATTAATTTTAATTCTGTTGTAAATATACTTATTTGTGTTCCCTGTGAAGACAGGAATCTTAAAAACCTCTCGACTCCGCTCGAGGTGACCCAAAATTATTTAATCATATCATCAAACCATTTATACAATGCTCCTTTGGTAATAGATGCTCCTTGTTTTATTAAATTGAATTTATCTAAGCTTTTATTCTCAGTGTAGGCTTTGGACGCAGTTAAGTATTCTACATAATCTCCCTGAAAATTCTTTTTGAACCAGCCAAAACCAACTTCGGTCTGTAAATCTATATCTGGGTTCAGCACTTTTACGGAAATCAATTTCATTTCCTTGTCCGTTAAATGAAACAAATGCATTTGTTGTGCGGAAATATTTTCAAGAAATTGCACTTTAGCCAACACTCCTTCCCATATTAAATCACTAAAAATATCCAATTCTTCTTCTGCAACTTCTGGTTTGTTCTTTTTTATGCCTTCCCACTCTTTTCCTGTAATGGATTGGGTTGCCAAAAAATTAATGAATTCTTGGTGCAGTTCTTCTAATTGCTGTTTTGTAAGTCTTGTGAACTTCATTCAATAAAAATAAAAAAATTAAACTTTGAATTAATACAACTTCATATTTTTAATATGACAAGTAATACCATAAAAAAAGAGCCGTGCAAATGCACAGCTCTTTATCATTAAATAACCAACTGGGTTATTTTTTTGCTTCTGCAATTACTTCAAAAGGGAATTCAACTATCACCTCTCTATGTAACCGTATACTAGCAGCATAAGCCCCGGTTCTTTTAATTGAACCGCCTCTAATAGAGACAAATTTTTTGTCAATGTCATGACCTGCTTTTTTCAAAGAACCAGTCAAATCCATATTGGTTATAGAACCAAATAATTTATCTCCTGCTCCAGTTTTAGCAGCTATCTTTATCTCTAATTGCTTAAGAGCCTCAGCTATTTTGTTAGCTTCACCAACAATTTTTTTCTCTTTATGAGCTTTTTGTCTTAGATTCTCTGCCAATACTTTTTTAGCAGAAGGTGTTGCCATTGCAGCCAATCCTTGTGGTATAAGAAAGTTTCTACCGTAACCATTCTTAACATCAACCAAGTCATCTTTAAAACCTAAGTTTTGTACGTCTTCTTTTAATATAAGTTCCATGATCAGCTTTTTATTTTAATAAATCTCCTACGTAAGGCATTAATGCTAAATGACGGGCTCTTTTAACAGCCGTTGCCACTTTTCTTTGAAATTTCAAGGAAGTTCCTGTTAGCCTTCTAGGCAACAATTTCCCTTGCTCGTTTACCAACTTCATCAAAAAATCTGGATCTTTGTAATCTACATACTTAATTCCTGACTTTTTAAAACGACAATATTTCTTTTTCGTATTGGTTTCAATGTTCAATGGGGTTAAATACCTGATTTCCCCATCTTTTTTTCCTTTTGCTTGTTGCTCTATAGATGACATATTCCTTACGCTTTAGCTTTTAATTTTGTTCTTCTTCTCTCTGCCCATGAAACGGCATGCTTGTCTAATTTAACGGTCAAGAACCGCATAATTCTTTCATCTCTTCTAAACTCTAACTCATAAGGAGAAATAGTTTCACCTGAAGAAGTGAATTCGAACAAATGGTAAAAACCACTTTTCTTGTGTTGTATGGGATATGCCAATTTTTTTAGGCCCCAATTTTCTTTGGACACCATTTTGGCGCCATTTTTAATTAAGAAATCTTCAAATTTCTTAACTGTTTCCTCTATCTGAGTATCAGACAGAACGGGATTTAAAATGAAAACAGTTTCGTAATGATTCATATTAATTTATATTTTAGGGTCGCAAAAGTAATAATTATTCACACCTTTTACAAGAAATTGGTAAATTCTTCGTTATTAGCTGAAAGAGTTATTAACAATCTTAACCAAAACGAACTTAACCTAACGTTAATCATGCATTTTACCACTTACACAACAAATAACACCATGTTTACATCTTTTATTGGAGTTACGCGTGTTTTTTCAGTACTTTGTCAATGATTTAACCCCACAAATCACCCCATTTATGAAATTAAAATGTATAATCGTAGACGATTCATCGATGCAACGTATGGCAGTTGCAAAGTTAGTGAGCAATCATCCTAACCTAGCTCTTATTGCGGAGTACAGTAATGCAATTGAAGCAAAAAACGGCATTAAGAACAATGAGATAGATTTAATCTTCCTTGATGTTGAAATGCCAATTATTACTGGATTTGATTTATTGGAGTCTTTAGAAAATGCTCCACAAGTAATCTTAATCACAGGAAAACCTGATTATGCCTTAAGGGCTTTTGAGTATGATGTAACAGATTACTTGCACAAGCCTATTACTTTGGCTCGTTTTGATGCTTCTGTTAAAAGAGCAGTAGCCAAGTATGAACAATTAAACCAGGTGCACGAAGACGAAGAGCATATCTTTGTAAAGAGCAACCTTAAGAAAAGAAAAGTTATCCTTAATGATATCAAATGGATTGAAGCA
Organism: uncultured Flavobacteriaceae bacterium; assembly: GCA_964398035.1. Taxonomy (GTDB): domain Bacteria; phylum Bacteroidota; class Bacteroidia; order Flavobacteriales; family Flavobacteriaceae; genus Saonia. The sequence goes on from CAYNLI010000044.1 coordinate 6,772, forward strand.
TTGGGTGATTACATTAAATTGGTTACAGATGAGGCCAATATTGTAATTTTATCTACAATGAAATCCTTTGAACAACAATTGCCTGCCGAAAAATTCCTAAGAATACATAAGTCATATATTGTAAACTTAGAAAAAATAGAAAAATTCAACAGTAAAAATGTTGAAGTCAGCGGTAGACAAATACCATTGAGTAGAAATAAAAAGACTGAGTTAGCTGAAGCATTGAGCAACGTCTAACTATAAATAGTCTACATTATAGATTATACGTACACTTTTATACTGGGAAATAGCATTAAAAGATTTTTCAACTCTTTTAATGCTATTTTTTGTTTTTATAATAGATTTTTCTTTTGGAATCTTAATAATTATATTTTTTAAATATTGATTACGTATTCTAGCAACGGGTGGATACTCTGGTCCCAAAACCTCATTACTAAACACACTTTTTAAAGATTTGGCCATCCAAAGCGATGCTTCGTTCAGCTTGTTGTAATCTTTATGTTTTAGGGTAATCTTAATTATTCTATTTGCAGGTGGATATTTATACTGTTCCCTTTCATATAACTGTTCTTGAAACATGGTCATGAAATCACCTGTGGTCACCTGTTTTAATATTTGATGGTATGGGTTATAGCTTTGAATAAGCACCTTGCCTCTTTTTTTGGTACGCCCTGCCCTACCAGCTACTTGGGTCAATAATTGAAAACTTCTTTCATGTGCCCTAAAATCAGGGAAATTGAGCAATGTATCTGCATTCATTATGCCTACCACATCCACATTTCTGAAATCCAAGCCTTTGGTCAACATTTGCGTACCCACAAGAATATCTAGTTCCTGTTGTTCAAATGCCGTTATTATCTTTTCATAACCATGCTTTCCTCTAGTGGTATCCAAATCCATTCTACCCACTTTAGCGTCAGGAAACAACTTGTTCAACTCCTCCTCTATTTGCTCTGTTCCAAATCCTTTGGTGTCCAATGTTGGGGAACCACAGGCCAAACAACTTAATTGTAATGCTATATGGTGTCCACAATAATGGCAACGCAATTGTTTTCTGTGCTGGTGATACGTTAAACTTACATCACAATTGGGACATTGGGGAGAATGACCACAAGTGGTACATTCCAAAATAGGCGCATAACCTCTTCTGTTTTGAAACAAAATCACTTGTTTTTTTTCTTCAAGGGTATTGGTTATTTCTTCCAGTAATCGTTCGGAAAAATGACCTTTCATTCGTTTCTTTCTGGTCTGTTCCTTTATATCCACCAGTTCAATATCTGGCATCAATACATCCCCATATCTTCTTTTAATACTGGCATAACCATATTTTCCAGTTTTTACATTGTAATAGCTTTCCAAGCTTGGGGTAGCAGAACCTAATAAAATATTGCTTTGGTGCATTTGCGCCAATACAATGGCAGTATCTCTAGCATGATACCGTGGAGCTGGATCATATTGTTTAAAAGAAGCCTCATGTTCCTCATCTACTATAATCAGTCCCAAATTTGAATATGGCAAGAACATAGACGAACGGGCTCCAATAATAATTTGTGCTTTTGTTTTGATCTTCAAAACATTGTTCCAAACTTCTACCCGTTCCTGTATGTTGTATTTTGAATGGTAAACCGATATTTTTTCTCCAAAATAATTCTGCAATCTACTTATCAATTGTGTGGTAAGTGCAATTTCTGGCAATAAATACAATACTTGTTTGTTGTCATTTAAACAAGCTTCAATGAGTTTAATATATACTTCTGTTTTACCAGAAGAAGTCACACCATGGAGTAAAGTAACCTTATCACTGGCAAAGCTTTCTTGAATGTCTTGTAATGCTTGTTCTTGGTATTCATTTAAAAGTATTTCTGGATTCTCGCTTTTTCCTGAATAGTTAATTCTATCAATCCTGATAAAATATTCTTCTAAAATTCCTTTATCTATTAAAGTTTTTATAACCGCTTTGGAGCTTCTGCTTTCTTTCTCAAGGTCATCTACCTTTATAGGTTTTTTAATGACTGCCTGTAGTTGGAAAAGTGACAGTATAACTTGGCTTTGTTTTGGGGCTCTTGTTAGGTTTTTCAATAATTTTTCTAAGGCTACTTCTGACTGATACTTCTTCCCCAATTTTACATACCTAATCAATTTAGGTCTATACTGATCGTATATTTCCTCCTTTAAATTAATAGCGCCTTTTTCCAACAATTGTTGTAAAACTGGCATTACATTTTTTCTTTCAATAATGGATGCTACTTCATGCACCTTTAATATGGATTGATGCTGTAGAGCTTCAAACACCAAAAACTCATCATCCTTTAAATCTTCTTCATTAAAGGTTCCTCTGTCATTTTTTAATATCAGGGTTTCGCTTTCCAATAAAAAAACACTTGGAACCGCACTTCTAAAAACTTCCCCTATGGTGCACATATAATACTGTGAAATCCACCCCCACAACTTTAATTGTATTGTATTTACAATAGGTATATCATCAAGGATTTGGTGAATTTCTTTAGCCTCATAAACTACTGGTGGTATATTATGTACCTCATATACCAAAGCTGTGTAAATTTTTGATTTTCCAAAGGGAACGGCAACTCGCATACCAGGTTGTAAAAAATCTGCCTCAGATGAGGATATGCTATAAGTGAAAAGTTTCTCTAATGGGATGGGTAATATTACATTTATAAAATATTGCATGGCACCATCATTCATCTACTAGTCAGTTGCTCTGACCCATGTTTGGGTTCTATAAATAAATGCCAAATATCCTCTCACTTTCAATTCATTAGAATTCTCAGGATTTAGCCATATTTTACATCTAAATGTCATGGCCTGCTCTGGATCAAATAACGTTTTACCAGTATATTCGCCTTTTTTGTTTTTAGTAAGACTGTCCATAATCATCATTCCCTCTACAGGTTTATCTTTACGCCCTCCCTTACATTTAACACATTTTGCGTTCTTTTTTCCTTTTTCTAAAATTTTAAGGACTTTAGCATACATTGCCCCACCCTCTTCATAAACATGTATAAGTGCCTTTTCCATACCATTTCTATCATCTACCGTTTTCCATTTCCCAAAAATACTTTGGGAATATGATAACTGAAAAGAGCATAACATTGTACATATGAGTAATACCTTATATCCTTCTTTCATCATTTCTTTACATTCTTTCTTAAGGAGTTTAATGTGGCGTTGAGTTCAAACCCAAGAAGCAATATATTGGAATTTAACCATATGTACACCATTAAAATCAATAATCCTCCCAAAGCTCCATACAATTCATTATATCGTGCAAATTTTTCTACATATACTCCAAACAAATAAGAAGTTAATAAAAACAACAAAGTGGTCATTAAAGCACCTGCTGAGAAAAATTTAGCTTGTCTCCCTTCTCTGGTTCCAAAATAATATAAAATGGCTGTAGATAAATATGACAATAATGTGAAAAACAACACTTTACCAATGGTTACACCCACTATATCATTTTCTTCTAAATCATACCCTCTGGTCTTAGCGGCAAACTCACTTAAATATTCAACAATATAAAATTCAAAATAAACAAAACCAATAGCACCTACTAACAGTAAAATAGATAAAATCAGCCCTATAAATAAAGCATATAGATATTGACGCAAAAAATTTCTGGTCAGCTTTACATGGTAAGAATACTCAAACCCCCCAAAGATGGCATTCACCCCATTTGCTACTAAAAAAATTGATATAAAAAAGGCCGATGATAACAACCCCCCTCTTTTTTGGTCTTTAATTTGTTGGTATATGTCCCCAAAATAATCACTTGTAGCCGATGGTAAAAAAGATTCCAAAAAAACCAAAAGTTGTGAGTCAAAATTCTCATTTCCCAAACTTGCATATGGAATAATAAAAGGGATAAGTGTTATTAAGAAAATCAATAAAGGAAACAATGCCATAAATAGGCTAAATGCAATTGAACTGGCTCTAGTGGACAATGCTCCTTGCACAATTCCAATAATGTACATCTCCAACAGATCATACATAGATAGCCCTTCAAATGCAGAAAGTTTTATTTTTTTCAATAATCTGGCCACCCAATTTACAATTGGTATTTTCTCTATTTTTTCTTCAATTTCTGCAGACATTTATACTGCTTTAAGGCTAAGGTCCATATTGTAAACTGAATGTGTCAATGCTCCAGAGGAAATATAATTTACGCCACATGCGGCATACTTTCCTATGGTCTTTTCATTTATACCACCTGATGATTCTGTTAAACAGGTATTGCCAATAATTTCAACAGCTTTACGTGTATCATCATAATTAAAATTATCCAAAAGAATACGGTAAGCGCCATCTGTTTTAAGAATTTCATCTACTTCATCTAAATCCCGTGCTTCAACAATGATTTTTAGATTTCGGTCTGTATCTTTTAAATACTGTTTTGTTTTCTCAATGGCTTTAGTAATACCTCCAGCAAAATCAATATGATTGTCTTTCAGCATGATCATATCATACAAAGCAAACCTATGATTTTCTCCGCCTCCAATTTTCACGGCCCATTTTTCCAAAGCACGTATTCCAGGTGTGGTTTTTCTAGTATCCAAAATCTTAGTGTTAGTCCCTTTTAACAAGGATACAAATTCACTTGTCTTTGTTGCTATGGCACTCATTCTTTGCATAGCATTGAGAACCAACCGTTCTGCTTTTAAAATACTTTGAGAACTGCCTGTTACATAAAAAACAATGTCATCATATTTTACTTGGCTTCCATCTTCAATCAGGGTTTCAATTTCCATATCATTGTCCACATAGGCAAATACCTGCTTTGCAAACGCTACTCCTGCAATAATACCTTCATCTTTTACCAAAAGTTTTGCTTTCCCTTTTTCCGAAACTGGAATGCAGGCAAGAGAACTATGGTCACCATCACCAACATCCTCTCTTATGGCGTTTTCTATTATTAATTTTATTTCTTTTTGAAATTGTTCCTCTGAAATCATGAATGAAGTTAGATTTACGCTAATTTACTAAAACAAAAGGCAAACCCATATGTCTAATCTTTAAAGATTGATCTGTAAATCCTAACTTTGACTTATGAATATAAAATTGCTTGCTATTGGGAAAACGGATAGCTCTGATTTGGAACGTCTTATTGATCAATATAAAAATAGGTTAAAACACTATATAAAATTTAATCTAGAGATTATACCCGATATAAAAAATATAAAGAATCTTTCTGAAGCCCAGCAAAAAGATAAAGAGGGCGAAGCTATTTTAAAGAAAATTAACCCAACTGATTTTGTGGTTTTATTGGACGAGAATGGAAAACAATACAACTCTATAGAATTTGCAAATCATCTACAAAAAATAATGAATATGGGAACCAAACAACTTGTTTTTATTATTGGTGGTCCTTATGGTTTTAGCGAAACATTATACCAAAATGCCAAAGGAAAAATAAGTCTTTCTAAAATGACATTTTCCCACCAAATGGTACGTCTTTTTGTTGTGGAACAAATTTACAGAGGTTTTACTATTTTAAAGAATGAACCTTATCACCATCAATAATATAGAAGGATGAAAAAAATAATTGATAACTTTTCTACTCAGGCAAAAACCTATAAAAAATATAGACCTGTTTACCCTAAAACTTTTTATGACGAGTTGCTAGGCCTTGTAAATATTAGGAATACATGTTGGGATTGTGGTACAGGGAATGGACAAGTTGCTTCTGTATTATCCAAATATTTTAAAGAAGTCAATGCAACAGACATAAGTGATACACAGCTACAACAAGCAGCGCGAATAGAAAATGTAAGTTATAGCCAGCAAAGAGCAGAACAAACCAATTTTAAGGATAGCACTTTTGACCTAATTACGGTAGCCCAGGCGGTGCATTGGTTCGATTTTGAAGCCTTTTACAAAGAAGTGAAACGTGTAGGCAATAAAAATGCCATTCTAGCAATTTGGGGTTATGAACTCCTAAATATCACCCCAGAAATTGATGCTCTTATTAATACTTTTTATACCGAAATTGTTGGGCCCTTCTGGAGTTTTGAACGCAAACATATAGATACCCACTACGCTAGTATTGATTTCCCTTTTCAAGAAATTAAACTTACTAAAGATTATGAAATCAAAACTGAGTTGAGCCTATCCGACTTAGAGGGATATTTTAATTCTTGGTCTAGCGTTCAAAACTATATTAGACAAAAAAAAGAAAATCCTGTTAACCAATTGATTAACGAGATTAAACCTTTTTGGGAACAAAACGAAACTAAAATAGTTTCTTATCCCTTATTCACTAAAATTGGTAAAATAACCAAGTAAGTTTTTTTATTAATACAGCACCCTAAATTTAATTGTATTCTCAATCTTCTTAAGTGCTTTAATAACATCCTTGTTATACTCTTTGTCCAAATCGGTTATTACATAACCAACCTCATTATCTGTAGATAAAAACTGACCAGAAATATTCATTTCATATTTGGCCAATACTTCATTTATTTTTGCCATAATCCCTGGTACATTCTTATGAATGTGCAAGAAACGATGTGCTTTGTTCTGTTTGGGCAGCCTAATATTTGGGAAGTTAACGGCATCTACCGTATTTCCTGAATTTATATAATCCATGATTTTATTAGGTACAAAATCTGCAATATTTCTTTGTGCTTCTTCAGTACTTCCTCCAATATGTGGTGTTAATATTACATTGTCAAGGCCTTGCAGTTCTGTAAAGAACTCCCCATTTGCACGTGGCTCTTCTGGGTATACATCTACAGCGGCACCACTAAGTTTTCCGCTTTTCAAAGCAGCTGCCAAAGCAGGAATATCAATTACAAATCCTCTAGAAAGGTTTATTAATACAGCTCCATCTTTCATTTGGTTTAACTCCCGCTCTCCAATAAAACTCTTATTGGCTTTATTATCATCTATGTGAAGTGAAACAACATCGGACACATTTAATAAATCTTCTAACGTGTTACATTTTATTGCATTTCCCAATGCCAATTGGTCCCCCAAATCATAATAATACACTCGCATACCAATTCCTTCAGCAAGAACTGACAATTGTTTACCTATGTTTCCATAACCAATAATCCCTAAGTTTTTACCTCTTACCTCTGTGGCATTGGCTGCTGTTTTATTCCATTGTCCGTTATGGATTTCTGTACTACGTGGAAAAATGCTTCTTTTAAGCATAATAATCTGTCCTATAGCCAATTCCACTACTGAACGTGTATTACTATAAGGTGCGTTAAAGACAACCACACCTTTCTTTTTACAAGAATCCAAGTCTATTTGAGTAGTTCCAATACAGAACGCCCCAACTGTCAATAATTTATCTGCTGCATCTAAAACCTTTTGGGTCACTTGGGTCTTAGAACGAATTCCAAGTACATGCACTCCCTTTATTTTTTCAATAAGGTCTTCTTCAGTTAAACTATGTTTTATCAATTCTACTGAAAAACCATCTTCTGATAAGTTATCAAAAGCAGCTGGGTGTACATTTTCCAGTAAAAGAATCTTTATTCTGTTCTTTGGATATGATATATTTCTAGGAAGGTCGTTCACAAACAAAAATTCATCCATATTGGGTGCTATGTGATCCGCATTATCGGCTGCCTTATCCCTATGTACATTTTCCGTATACGCAAAGAATTTATGGGCTATACCAGCTTCTCGCATTACATAATCACTATAACCATCACCAATTACTTGTACTTCACCCTCAAGGTTAAGGTTTCTTAGGCATTCTATCTTTCCATTATGCTCAGAAAGCACATTGGTCTCATCAAAACCAACGATATTCCCTTCACTATCAAATTTAAAGGTATTGGCATATACCCGTTCTGATGGTATATTATACTCTTCAACAATTGGATCTATAAATTCTTTGAAACCACATGAAATCACATAGATATCATCAGCATAATTATGGAAAAATTCCTTATTGGCTTCAATGGATTTGGATATTTTTTGACGAAGTTCTGTTACCAAACCTTCTAAATCATCCTTATGGGCATTCAATAATTTTAATCTTTTCTCTAACGATTCAGTAAAAGAGATATCCCCATCTATTCCCAAATTGGTGATTTTTTGAATCTCTTTAATAACTTGATCTTTGTTGGATTTTCCCTCTAGCGTCATTTCAGCCAAAACATCCAAGGCTTCTACTCTGGTCAATGTACTGTCAAAATCAAACACGTATTTTCTGCCCACTTCTACCATTTTATTCGTTAAAAATTAATGTGCAAAATTAAACATTAATTTTATCTGATTTTGTTGTTCCCTGAAATAAAACAAAAAGCTTTTGAATTGATATTATTTCTGCATCTGGCAACGTGCTTACTCAAAATTTTGCGTATATAATTCCCGTGACAATGGCAATACCAAAACTAAGCAAAGTGCCTATTAAAATATATTCAGTCAATTTACGGCTATTGCTCTCCTTAAGGTCATTAAACCTAAAGACGGATTTTGCTGCAATCAACAGACCTATACCCTCCCATTTTCCCAAAATAATAAATGCCAAAACAAACAACCGCTCAATTATTCCAATATACTTCCCCGCATTTGGTAAAGATTTATGGTCCAATTCTATTTGCTTGGACATTGCTTCCAATAATTTCCCCATAAATATAGCCGTAGGAAAACTCACAAAAACAATGGCGGTCACCAAAGCCCAATCAATTTGATCAATTAAACCAATGGAATGCTCAATAATATTTCCATAATAAGCAACGCAGTACAGAACAATTAGATGAAGTGTCTGATCTATAAAAAATGGAATGGCCGTGTTTTTAAACAATGGGGTGGTGTAAATTTTTGCAATGTCTATGGCATAATGCAGCACTGTAATTAGGAGTGCCATTTTCCAAAATTGTAAATCCCACACCAATACCATGGTAACAACAAAATGGAGCAATACATGAAAATACAAATATTTTGAAGCTACCTTGTTTGCTTCCTTATGGATGACCCACTTTGTTGGTTGAAGTAGAAAGTCTCCAATTAAATGAGCCAATAAAATTTTAATGAACACTGCTATCATATGTTTATTCCTTTTACTATTTGATTATAATATTCTAACAATTCCAATACCAAATCTAACCTAGCTCGTTTTTGACGTTGACTCACAGCAGATTGTTTAATATTAAGCATTTTAGCAATCTCTTTTTGTGATGCACTTGGATTTTGCATAAACAAAGTCACTATTTCCGCAGAAACTTTAGACCAATCATCCATAAAATCCAATGCCAGTTTTAAAAGAAGGTTCAATGTTTTATCCAAATTATTGTCACCCATTGCTATTGCCAAACTAAGCTTTTTCTTTCTTAAACTATCAAAAACATGCCCAGAGCGTTGATGTGCAGTACCATTAGACTCACTTACGCTTTCACCAGTAAAGGTTTCATCTCCTAGACCAATACCCATTCGCACATCTAATCCCTTTATGGATCTTATCAATGATTTAATATTGATGGCCACCTCCAATGCCTTTTCTGGAGTTGTACGTATTTGGAATTCATCACCTCTATATATTTCCCAATCAATAGGAGTATCTCCTAAAGTGGACAAATACTTTTTTAAAATAGACATCCATTCTGATTGTTTATAATCTTCAGAATTAATGATGTCACCCGTTATAATTGCTATCATAAATATAAGCTATATCGCTAATATACTAAAATATAAGCATATTAGATAATATTTTGTATTATAAGCTAAAACGATAATGTTTTAAAAATAGTGTTCACTCCCTAAAATTACTATTTTTGGGTTTTCTCATTTTACATATTTCAAATAAATTAAATGAAGCTAGTATTTGCCACGCACAACTCCAACAAACTTAAAGAGGTACAACTACTTTTACCTAAAAACATCATTATATTATCTTTAGATGATATTGGTTGCACAGAAGAAATTCCAGAAACTGGAAAAACATTAGAGGAAAATGCGCAAATAAAAGTTGATTTTGTCACACAAAATTATGGCTATCCATGTTTTGCTGATGATACTGGCTTATTGGTTGATGCTTTAGAAGGAAAACCTGGTGTGTATTCTGCAAGATACGCTGGTGAATTAAAGAGTTCTGATGATAATATGAACAAGTTATTGCATCAATTAAAAGGCAAAAACAATAGACTGGCAAGATTTAAAACCATAGTAGCTCTAAATCTTCCCACAGAGAAAAAACAATTTATTGGTATTGTAGAAGGCAAAATAACCACTGAAAAACATGGCGGCAATGGCTTTGGATACGATCCTGTTTTTAGACCTAATGGCTATAACAAAACGTTTGCTGAATTACCTTTATCAGAAAAAAACAAAATAAGTCACCGTGGAAAAGCCATGGAACAATTGATTAACTACCTCAAAAACAGTATTTAACCTCTTTATCAACATGTAAATAATTAACAGTACCTTTGCAACTTTAATAAACGCCGCTAGTATAGCATGTGTTGCGCCGAGTCTAAATGGGTTATTACGAGAACCGCTCTATGCAACATACATATTTGCGAATTAAGTAAAACTTATTATGACAAAATTTGAAGCACTGGGACTGCAAAAGTCTCTATTGAATGCTATTGCTGATTTAGGATTTGAAACTCCTTCTGAAGTACAAGAAAAATGTATTCCACTTTTATTGGAAGACGATACCGATTTGGTCGCTTTGGCGCAAACGGGAACAGGAAAAACCGCTGCTTTTGGTTTTCCGTTAATTCAAAAAATAGATAACGAAAGTAGAACTACCCAAGGGTTGATTCTTTCTCCTACACGAGAACTTTGCCTACAAATCACCAACGAAATAAAGCTATATTCCAAATATGAAAAAGGAGTAAATGTAGTTGCTATTTATGGTGGTGCCAGTATTACGGACCAAGCAAGGCAAATAAAACGTGGAGCACAAATAATTGTGGGAACTCCAGGCAGAATGAAAGATATGATTAGTCGTGGATTGGTTGATATTTCCAAAATTGACTACTGTATTCTTGACGAGGCAGATGAAATGTTGAACATGGGCTTCTATGAAGACATTAAAGACATTTTATCCAACACTCCAAAGGAAAAATCAACTTGGCTTTTTTCGGCTACAATGCCAAGAGAGGTTTCTAACATTGCTAAAAAATTCATGCACTCACCTAAAGAAATTACGGTGGGTACAAAAAATGCCGGTACATCTACTGTTCAACATGAACATTATGTTGTTAGTGGCAGGGATCGCTATCCTGCTTTAAAAAGATTGGCAGATGCCAATCCTGGTATATTCTCAGTAATTTTTTGCAGAACCAAAAGAGATACCCAAAGAGTTGCAGAAAAATTAATTGAAGATGGCTATAACGCTGGAGCCTTACATGGTGATTTAAGTCAGAACCAAAGAGATTTGGTCATGAACTCTTTTCGCAAAAAGCAAATACAAATGTTGGTCGCTACAGATGTGGCCGCACGTGGAATTGACGTAAGTGACATTACCCATGTAATCAACTATCAATTACCGGATGAAATTGAAACCTACACTCACCGTAGTGGGCGTACAGGTAGAGCAGGGAAATCTGGTATATCCATGGTCATTGTCACCCGTAGTGAGTTAAGAAAAATTACTGCCATAGAACGAAAAATACAGCAAAAATTTATAGCTAAAAAAATACCAACAGGAATAGAAATTTGTGAAATTCAATTATATCATTTAGCCAATAAAATTAAGGACACAGAAATAAATGAGGACATAGACAATTATTTACCGGCCATTAATGATGTGTTGAAAGATATAGATCGTGATGAGCTCATCAAAAAAATTGTTTCTGTAGAATTTACCAGATTTTATAATTATTACAGTAAATCACAAGATCTTAATACATCAGATTCTAGTAGAAGAGATAGAGGTGAAAGAGATAGAGGTGAAAGAGATAGAGGTGAAAGAAGGGAACGTGGCAATAGAGGT
>CAYNLI010000044.1:18791-20206 GCA_964398035.1 uncultured Flavobacteriaceae bacterium
AAGAGATAGAGGTGAAAGAGATAGAGGTGAAAGAAGGGAACGTGGCAATAGAGGTGATGTTCCAACAAATGGTTCTGTAAGATACTTTATAAATGTAGGTGAAAAAGATGGTTATGATTGGATGTCCTTAAAAGACTTCTTAAAAGACACCTTAGATATAGGTAGAGATGCTATCTATAAAGTAGATACCAAGGACAGCTTTTCCTTTTTTAATACAGATGCAGAACATACGGAGAAAATACTCAGTACTTTCTCTGAATTTAAAGTAGACGGTAGGTTTGTAAATGTAGAAGTTTCTAAAAACCCTGGAGGCAGTGGTGGCGGTGGTCGCAGAAGAGATAGAGATAGAGGCGGAAGAGATCAAAGCAGAAACAGCGGTAGTGGTGGCCGTAGAAGGGATAGAAGTTCTTTTAAAAGTAATTCTGGAAATTCTGGAAGCTCTTCTGGTAAAAGAAGAAGTAAAAAAAGAGATGGCTTCTATTAGTTAATTGTATATTAAAAAAAACACGCAGTAGCGTGTTTTTTTATTTTGTTTGCTATTTTTAGGATTGAAATCTGAACATGAGAAGAATTATACTATTGTGCTTTTGTTTTATCAGTTTTGTTGGATTCTCCCAAGAAAATGAAGGAAGTAAAATAAAAGCTATTGTTGTAAATGCACAAACTAATTTTCCAATGGTAAGTGTACACATAGTCAACCTTAATAAGGTAACAGGTACCATTACCAATGACAAAGGCCAATTTGCAATATCAGCGGCAGTCAATGACACCTTATATTTCACCTATTTAGGTTTTAAGTCACAGAAAGTAAGGGTCACCAATGATATGTTTAGATTTGAGGACACAAAAATAGCATTGACAGAGTTGGCCTATGCCTTAGAAGAAGTTATTGTAAAACCATATCAACTTACTGGTTTTTTAGAGATTGATGTAAAAAATCTCCCCATCAACAATGCGTATCAATATAGTATTTCTGGATTGTCCAAAAGTTATGAAGGAGGCAACAAAAACCCCAGTGCGGTAACCAGGGTATTAGGTGCCATTCTTAATCCTGCAGATTTACTTCGGAATTTATTCGGAAAAAAACCAAATCAGATGAGGAAGCTGAGGCGAATGAAAGAGGATGATGATATTAAAAATTTATTGGCTTCAAAATTTGACAGGGAAACACTCATGGAATTACTACAATTAGAAAAAGTGGATATAGAAGACATCCTCAATAATTGCAACTACTCAAGGTCTTTTATTATGACAGCAAATGACCTACAAATACTGGATGCCATCAGTAGTTGTTATGAAGAATACAGGGTTTTGAACATCAAAAAATAAGTTTTCTAATTATATATTCTAGCCAATATTAATGAGACCCCCATAAGTAGAGAACTATTGAAACAGTCCATAAAATATTAAGAAAA
>CAYNLI010000045.1:0-19913 GCA_964398035.1 uncultured Flavobacteriaceae bacterium
ATCTGGCCCATATAAGCATCACGTTCTCATTAATAAGAAAAGTGGATTTAAGCTCCTAAAACTAACACCCCGAGGCAGAGTTCATCGGGGTGTTAAATATTTATAGACTGTTACCCTGCGATTAAATCAATTTCATAGTGGTAGGATTCCAATCCACAGGGTTTTTCTTATAATAACTTTCATTGGCCAAAAGAGCAGCTCCTGCAGCCCTTAATGCAAATGTAGGATCTTGAATGATTTTTCCCTTCCCTCTGATTCCTTGGAAAAAATTATAAAAATGGTCGTAATGGCTCCCCTTGTAATCGTTGGGGGCTTTCCACAGTGTTTCTCCCAATTTTAAATCAGACTTTCTACTCTCCATATTTTTAAGAGCGTACTCCTTTTTAATTTTCTCTTGATTTTCTTCAGTGAAAGCAATCAAGGAATACCCACTAGGAGACATTCCTATTTTGGATCGGTTCAACGTAACGGAATTGGATCCCACTTCCATAACACCTTCAGTACCAATTAACCTAAATCCGCCACCACCTCCAGAACCGGCAATAAAATTGACCCGAAAGGAAGCGTTAAATGCTGCATGGGTGTCGGTCTTTTGGTAATCGTAAAAAGTAAGGGTTACATCAGGAACATCACGCCCATCTTTCCAATAGCGAAGTCCTCCTGTTGAAAGGGCCCTATTGGGACCATGGGAGCTGATAACATAATTTAAGGTAGAAAAAGCGTGAACAAATAAATCGCCAGCAACACCGGTTCCATAATCCCTATAGTTGCGCCATCTAAAAAAACGGGTGTTGTCATAAGGCACCTTGGTAGATTTTCCTAAAAAAGCATCAAAATCCACTGTGTTTGGGTTTGCATCGGGTGGTATAGGATATTGCCAAGCCCCTTCAGACGAGTAACGGTCATTGTACATATCCAACATTACAATTTCCCCTATGGCACCATCTTCATAGAGTTGTTTTGCCTTTTCGTTTCCAAGCGAAGACATTCCCTGACTTCCTACCTGACATATGTTGCCAGTGTTTTTCCAAGCTTTTATAATTTCATCTCCCTCGGTAAAATTCTGTACCATGGGTTTTTCACAATACACCGCTTTTCCTGCCTTTAGGGCGGCAATAGTAATGGTTTTGTGCCAGTGGTCCGGGGTTGCCACTATTACGGCATCAATGTCTTTCCTGTTCAGCAGTTCTCTATAATCCCGGGTCACAAAAATTTGGTCTCCCCATAGTTCTTTGGCCCGATCCAGTCTTCCCGTATAAAGATCACATACGGCTACCAAGGTAACCCCTTCTACCTTCAATGCAGAAGTAGTATCATATATACCTTGAATACCTGATCCTATCAGGGCTAAATTTATTTGGTCATTAGGAGTATAGGATTGGTTTTCATAAATCCGATCTAGAATCAAAGATTCTTTCTTGGGGGCTCCTGTCATAATAAAGGGTACCGAAGTTAGGGCCGCAGACCCCAATGTCACTTTTTTTAAAAAAGCTCTTCTGGTAGCATTATTTTTCATCTTCTTACTTTTATTGGTTATTAGTGAATGAAAAGTACGCCTTTTCATTTTTACAACAAAAAAATAATGTTTAATATGGGAAAGATACTGCCCAAAAAATCATGGCTACTACCGCTATTGATTTTAAAGCCTATGACCAAACCTAAAATACAGGCTTGATTATCATTAAGGAGTTCTATACCTTATCTACAACCACCTTATATGTAGGGTCTTCCAAGACATTGACCTCAATAATATCATTAGCGTTTTTAAGTAACTTAATACAATCTTTACTTAAATGTTGTAAATGTACTTTTTTGCCTATTTTTTGGTAGCGCTCCGTGATTTTATTTACGGCTTCAATAGCAGACATATCTGCTATACGGCTCTCAATAAAATCAATAAATACATCTTCTGGGTCATTCTGCACATCAAATTTTTCATTAAAAGCGGCTATAGAACCAAAAAATAAAGGGCCGTATATTTCATAATGTTTTGCGCCATTTTCATCTACATACTTTCTTGCACGAATACGTTTTGCATTCTCCCAAGAATATGCCAAGGCCGAAATAATAACCCCAAGCAGAACAGCTATAGCTAAATTATGTGTAATGGCAGTAATCAATGTTACCAATATCATGACAATAACATCAGACTTTGGCATCTTTTTAAAGGTCTTAAAACTTGCCCACTCAAACGTACCAATTGCTACCATAAACATTAGGCCAACTAAGGCTGCCATTGGTAATTGCTCTATTAAGTTTGAACCAAACATAATAAAAATCAGAAGTGTTATTGCTGCTGTAATTCCGGACAAACGTGCTCTTGCTCCAGCAGAAGTGTTAATTAAACTCTGACCAATCATTGCGCAACCACCCATTCCCGATAAAAATCCCGACAATATATTTGCTGTTCCTTGTGCTATGCATTCTCTGTTACCACTACCACGAGTTTCGGTAATCTCATCAATAATATTTAAGGTCAGTAAGCTTTCTATTAATCCTACACCTGCAACAATACCGGCATAGGGCAATATTATTTTAAAAGTCTCTAAAGTCAAAGGAATACTAGGTATAGATATTGGTGGAAAACCACCTTTTATTGTTTCTCCTGCACTCATAGTATCAGCAACAGTAAGTGTATCTACTCCAAACCCAATAACAATTGCAGAAACCACAATAATTGCTACCAAGGAAGAAGGTATTACTTTCGTTAATTTTGGCAACCCCCAAATAATAAGCATGGTTAATAAAGTTAACCCAAGCATAATTCCAAAATCCATCCCTGCTAAAAGATTCTCTGTTCCTTTTTGATAAAAATTTGGAAACTGTGCCATGAAAATAATAATGGCCAATCCGTTTACAAATCCAAACATTACTGGGTGTGGAACCAATCTTATAAATTTACCCAAGCGTAAAAATCCTGCCACTATTTGCATTACTCCTGCAAGAATTACGGTTGCAAAAACATAATGTAGTATAGTTTCTGGTTCTATCTCTGGGAAGTTTCTTTTTAACTCTAGAATCAATCCTACAAAAATTACGGCTACAGCCCCTGTTGCTCCAGATATCATTCCTGGTCTACCTCCTAATATTGAAGTAACCAAAGCCAAAATAAATGCTGCATATAATCCTGTTAACGGAGAAAACCCTGGGATAAGTGCAAATGCAATAGCTTCTGGAACCAAAGCAAGTGCCACTGTTATTCCCGATAAAATTTCGGTTTTATAATTTACTTTTTGTGAAAAATCAAAAAGGTTTAAATACTTTTTCATCGTTTTTTTCTTGGAAGGCGCAAAAATAGGGCTTATTGCCCTTTTAAACATCTTATTATCAGAAAATAACAATCATAGTATTCCGCCTGTACTTCCGCCATCTACCTTAATAACGGTACCATTTGTAGCTGATGAAAGTGGACTGGCCAAATAGGTTATCGTGTTTGCTACTTCCTCTACTTTGGCAAACCGTTGCAAGAGAGATGATGTACGTACATCGGTGAAAAAATCTTTTTCTACAGCTTCTTTTGTTTTTTTCTCTTTCTTGGCTACTTCCTCTAAAAACTGTTCCGCTCCCTCCGAAAGTGTTGACCCTGGTAAAACTGTGTTTACAGTAACATTAGTTCCTTTAGTCAATTGCGCCAATCCTCTTGAAATAGATAACATTGCCGCTTTGGTCATACTATATGCAATCATATCTACTGGCACCAAGGTTGCGCATTCACTGGAAATGAATAGAATGCGCCCCCAATCTGCATCCAGCATTTTGGGCATACAATACTTGGACAACCTAACACCGCTCATAACATTGATTTCGAACTGTTTGTACCAATCTTCATCAGAGGATTCAAAAAAAGATTCTGATTTGTAAATTCCAACATTATTGATAAGAATATCTATTTTGGGCAGTTGTTGTAATAAAAATTCAACTTCTTTTAAATTCCAAAAATCTGCCGGTATACCTAAGATGTCAGCGTCTGGAAAATCTAATTTCAATCTATCTATAGCACTATTTATTCCTTCCTGTGTTCTCCCATTTAGAATAACTCTTGCCCCCTCTTTTACTAATACTCTTGCTGTTGCAAAACCTATGCCTCCTGTTGAACCTGATATAAATGCTGTTTTGTTTTCTAGTTTTAAATCCATTGATAAATTCCTTAATCTTCTATATTAACCTGCAATGCCCCATACACTAAATATTCCCCAGATAATGAGTACTAGAATGACTAAAATAATCGTAAGTACACCATCTTTAGATAATTTAAATCTAGCTTTTTTTCTCGCTTCTCTGAAAGGTAACTATTTTAAAACTTCATCCGATTGTTGCTCTCCCATCTTGCTTACCAACATGAGTACAACTGCACAAAGCAAAGTGCAAAAAAGTTAATCCCCAAAAACATTCCCAACAAAGAATCATTTTCTACAATAATGGTTCCATTATTTGCCAAAAATTCAGCAAACAATCTAAAAACACCTACTACAAAACCTGTCCATAATGCTACAATTGCACCACGGCTATTAATCCATTTAAAAAGCAAGCCAAAAAGAAATACTGCAGCAATTGGAGGGGAAATATACGCTTGTATACTTTGTAGGTAATGAAAAATACCACCTCCCATTAAGGCCTTCATAAAAGGAATCCATCCCAAACTAACAAAAACCAATATAATAGTTGCTACTTGCCCAAAACGAACTAAATCCTTTTGAGTAGCGTTTGGCTTGTATTTTTGATAAAAATCGATAGTTAATAAAGTAGAACTAGAATTAAAAGCAGAGGACAAAGAACTCATTAAGGCTGCCAATAATCTCAAAATTAGCCATTGGCATACTTGCCCTGGTACCAGCTCCTGAAACTCCTAGAGTTATTTCGGAACCAATATTAGACGCAAACAAAGAGGCTCCCACTACAATCCAAGTTTGATTTCTGCCTGCCAAAAAATAATCTACCGCTCCTTGTGATTCTTATTTACTCTTGGAAGCCCATTGAGCAATCCACAATATTAATCCAAAATATAATACAATAATGAGTATATCCCATACCCCTAACCTCTAACATATTTACTTACGTTTTATTCATTAATGGAAAAACAACCTTACCAAGTTTTTAGCCCCAAAAGTTTTTCTCCAAGTTCTGTAAGCTTTGCTGTTTTGTGCTTTTTTTGCTCCCATTTTCTAGGGTCACCAGGAAATGCATAACCTTCAGGGGCAATCCTATTTTTCCATGAGTGAATTCGCCATTCTCTAAGCTCATCATTCTCTTCTTCAGCGGGCATCATGGATATATTGAGCCATACGCACTTTATCTTTGGATTTATTAGGGCGGATACCATGTGGTTCCGTGCTATTAAAAATCAATAAATCACCTGCTTCCATTTTTACTTTTACAATTTTATTTTCTAGACCTGTTGTACCTGGTTGAAACCTATCTCGATCATCTGGCTGCGTTAATTTCCATGAGTCATAATTTCTATACAACCATGGAATGCACTGAAAACCACCCATATCTTCGTCTGTTTGATCAGCAAGTGCCAAAACTCCCTGTACATTTTGTGGTTTGGTTTCTGGGTCATAATCCCAATGAATAAAACCTTTCTGGGAAAATCCTGGTTTTATGGGGAAATTTAAATTAGCACGATCTATAGTCACCCAAAGTTTTTCCGTACCCCAAACATCCACAAAAGCATCATACACTTTCTGCATTTGTCTGTTATTCCAAAGATGTTGATGGTTATAAACCTCAACCATACCCACGCCAATAAGCTCTTTCATTTTCATTTCTGCACGTGATGGCGCATACCAAGTCTCAGAATCATTGGGGTCCTTTTCTTCAAATTCCCACAAAAAATCGGCAGTTGCCTTCACCTGCTCCTTGGGAACCACCTTTTTGATAATGATGTAACCATTATGTTTCCAAAATTTCCAATCATCTTCACTTAAAATGTGTAACTGTTTACCGTTGGAGCAATCATTCAATTTTATTTTACTACTTGTTGCAGTTGATGGGTTTCCAGGAATATCTTCATGCCCCTTATTGGCCATTTCCAATTTAGTTTTCTTTCCATGTTAGCCTTATTACTATTGTTTATATTAAATTGATGCAGTAAAAGTAAATTTCATTATCCCTTTCTTTGATATTGACTTTATTTAGTCAAATAACATTGTATTGGACAATTTAGTTAAATTAATGCATGAAAATTCAATTAGAACATATAAGCCCAGATGCTAAAAGCTCGTTTAGGTTATTACATAATCCACGACTGAACCATTTATTCTTCTGGCATTTTCATCCAGAATATGAATTGGTCTATATAGAAGGCGTCAATGGCACACGCCATGTAGGCAGTCATATATCCAAGTATAAAAAAAGTGATTTAGTGCTTATTGGCTCCAATATTCCACACCTTAATTTTGATTATGGCATACAAACCGATTATAAGAAGGAAGTATTACATATAAACGCTACTTTTAAAAACAAGGTTTTTAATGAAATCCCTGAGCTTTCAGAAATATATAGGCTATTTGAAAGATCACAACATGGCATTGCCTTTACTGGTGTAACCAAAGAAATTGTAGGGGAACGATTAAAAAAACTACATGCCTTAACTCCTTTTCAACAATTTTTAGAAGTACTATATATTTTTGAAATTTTATCCAACAGTGATGAATTTGTTCTGCTTCATGATTATCCTGTGGTAAACAAGTACAACAAAAAAGAACAAGAGCGTTTACGAAAAGTATATGCTTTTATTGATGAGCATTACCAAAGAAAGATTGAAGTTGATGAGGTGGCAACCTTGTGCAATTTGGGAAAAGCTGCTTTTTGCAGGTACTTTAAAAAAGCAACGGGGAATACTTTCATATCATTTTTAAATCAGTATAGAATAGGGCAAGCCAAACGGTCTTTATTAATGGGCAAGAATGTAAGTGAGACCTGTTACGAATGTGGTTTTGAAAGCCTTTCATATTTCAATCGTACTTTTAAAAAAATTGTTGGTGAAAACCCTTCTAAATTCAAGAACACCATTCTAAATCGTAAAAAAATAGCATAATCAAAAACCGCCTTGAACCCCAAAATTTATGGAATCAAGGCGGTTTCAACTAAATAACCAAAAATACTTCTAGATAGGTATAGTCGTAGAAAAGTCTATTTCCTAACTTCTTAATCTCTTATAATATATAAGGGGATATCACTTCTGTATTTAACAGCTTAAAATTGGTGTCCAACGTTTTGGTTCTTTTTTAATTACATTTGATGGGACAAACTTTTTTAATGAACGGACAATTGCAATTTGCAGTATTGGGAGGTGGTAGTTGGGCAACTGCCCTAGTAAAGATGCTCACTGAAAATTTAGATAAAGTAACTTGGTACATGCGTAATGCAGATGCCTTGGAGTACATAAAAACTGAAAAACACAACCCCAACTATCTAAGTTCTGTAGAGTTCAATACAGAACAATTGAATTTGGTAAACAATATTGATACTGCTATAATCAACGCAGATGTACTGATTTTTGCCATTCCCTCCGCTTTTTTAGAAGCAGAACTAAAAAACCTTACTGTTTCCCTTGAAAATAAAATTATTTTTTCAGCAATTAAAGGAATTGTACCAGAAACAGGATTGATTGTTGGAGAACATTTCCATGAAACTTATAAAATCCCTTTTGAAAACATTGGCGTAATCACAGGGCCTTGCCACGCAGAAGAGGTAGCTCTTGAGCGTTTGTCTTACCTTACAATAGCTTGTGCTGACAAAGAAAAGGCTGAATTGGTCGCAAAAAATTTAAGGAGCAATTATATAAAAACTAAAATTTCTGATGATATTATAGGAACGGAATATGCCGCTATGCTCAAAAACATTTATGCCATTGCAGCCGGAATAGCTCACGGACTTGGGTATGGTGATAATTTTCAAAGCGTATTGATGAGCAATGCCATTAGGGAAATGAAACGTTTTATTAGACGTGTACACAAAATGAAACGGAACATTAATAATTCCGCCTATTTGGGAGACCTTTTGGTTACTGGCTATTCTACTTTTAGTAGAAATAGAATGTTTGGCAATATGATTGGTAAAGGCTATACCGTAAAAAGTGCCATGATGGAAATGAGTATGGTGGCAGAAGGATATTATGCCACTAAAAGTGCACATCTGTTAAATACAAAGCACAAAAAAAAATCTAAAACCCCCATTATAGATGCCGTTTACAAAGTCCTATACGAGAATAAATCCCCTAAAAAAACATTTAAACAATTGACTGATCAATTAGATTAGTGCCTTTTTATAGAGAAATTGGAATGCTCTTCAATTGTTTCTTCCAACTCTTTTTTATACGCTGCAATTTCTGAATCTTTGGATTTAAATATTTTTTTGAATTCTTCTAGAATGGGATTCATCAACATTTTTATACTTTCTATATCAAAATAAAGACGCCCTGTTCTTCTAATAAAGAAATCCATGGGAGTTTGCACCATTTCATAAGTGATTCCAAAATGAAGTTCTGCGATTGCCATTTTAACAACATTGTTGGTCTCTTCTAAGGTTGCATAGATTTCCAAAATGGTTTCAGTTTGCTTTCCATAGGTAGTGACCAAAGACCATGCATCATACTCCGTAAATCCATCTTCTTTTATTCTTTCATAAACCTCAACAATATATCTTTTTACGTGCTTAAATTTTTTGAAGTCGTTTCCGCATAAAGGGATTTTATCTGTATTACAAGATGCCAATTCAATTTCATGATCTTCCTCCATTCTCTTGGCAACACAATCAACAGCTCTTTCTGCCATTTTTCTATAGCCTGTCAATTTTCCTCCTGCAATGCTGATGAGTCCAGTGTCCGAAATAAAAATCTCATCCTTTCTAGAAAGCTCAGAAGCCGATTTCCCCTCTTCATGAATCAATGGGCGTAATCCTGCCCAAGAAGAAATAATATCATTCAATTCTAAATTAATCTTGGGAAACATATTATTTACAGCAGAAATTAAATAAATGGCATCCGCTACATCTACTGTCACCTTGTTTTTATCTTGACTGTAATTAGTGTCCGTTGTACCAACATAAGTCACTTTTCCTCTTGGTATGGCAAACATCATCCGCCCATCGGGAATATCAAAATAAACTGATTGTTTTACTGGCAATTTTTCATGTGGAAAAACCAAATGCACTCCTTTAGTCAAATGCAACCGTTTTCCTTCATTGGATTTATTGACCTTTCTAAGCTCATCTACCCATGGGCCGGAAGCATTGATTACATATTTGGATTTTATATTGAATTCTGTTCCAGAATTGACATCTTTGGCTTTAACACCTGCAATCATTTCATTGTCATAAATAAAATCATCCACCTGAACATAATTTATAGCCACAGCGCCATGACCAAGACTTGTTTTTATGTTTTCTATGGTCAGCCGGGCATCGTCTGTTCTATACTCTGCATAATAACCGGCCCCTTTCAATATCTTCTTGGGCAAAAGTGGTTCTAGTTTAAGGGCTTCTTTCTTTTTCAACATCTGACGTTTATCTTCCCCAGAAACCTCGGCCAAAATATCATAGACTTTTAACCCAATCGATGTCAACCATTTTCCATAAGAACCATGCTCTATCAAAGGAAGCAACATTTTTTCTGGCAACACTAAATGAGGTGCCAATTTGTGAACAATGGCACGTTCCGACCCCACTTCTTTGACTAACCAAAAATCGAATTGCTTTAAATAACGCAACCCTCCATGGATAAGTTTTGTAGATTTACTACTGGTTCCAGAAGCAAAATCGTCTTTCTCTACCAAAGCCACTTTTAATCCTCGTGAAGCGGCATCCAATGCAATGCCACCACCTGTAATACCACCGCCAATAACTACAAGGTCAAAAACGCCCTCAGAAAGCTTTTGAATATTTTTTTTCCTACCTAGATTTGAAAATCTTACGTTTTCTTTCATAAATGCAAACCATTTTATAATCTATAACTACTCTATTCTTATTTGTATCCTTGTTTCATTCCCAAGTTCATCTACAACGATAATCTTATGCCTTCCCATATCAGGAATCAATCCAATTTCATGAAAATTCTTTGTTTTCCCAACAAATTTTTCATCTAAATACCAAAAAACTTCTGTTCCTGGTTTGGAGTGTGCCAATTTAAACACCAACTCATTTTTTTTGCCTTCAAAATTTCTCGCCAAAGTAATTCTGCTCCTGTTCTTTGGGTAAATAAATTCCATTGAAGCATTATTACCACTTGTACAATTCCTATGAAATGAAGGTAATGACTTATAGATAGGATTGCTTCTCTTATAATAAAACTCCATTAAAGGAGGCAATACAAACCATGATGTTGCAACAGCTTGGGACAGATCTATACAAGAAGAATTCACCCTAAATTGTTTTTGTGCATCCAAATGTACCATCTTGTGATACTTGCACGCTTCCACCGCATTATTTTTATTGGGTACCATTATTGTTTTCTTTGGACAAATCTCTGTTGCCAAATAACCACTCTCTGAACAAACTTCAACAGCAACAAACTCATCTAACGGTTTTGGAAACCAATCAGATTCTGGAAGCACATCAAAAATATCAAACAAAATTGGCGCGGCACTACTTACCCCTGTTGTATTTGGTCGTCCTTCCCCATCTGCGTTGCCCACCCAAACACCAACAACATGATTTTTGGTGATTCCAATGGCCCAAGCATCTTTATTTCCAAAACTGGTACCTGTTTTCCACGCTATCTCTTTAGATGAGTCATAAAATTCCCAAGATTCGCTCCCTTCTGGTCGGTTTACCTCTTTCATGGCCTCAAACGCGAGATAAATACTGCCTGCATCAAAAATTGTTTTTTCAATGGATTTTGCTCCAAAATCTACTTTTTTATCCACCTTTATAACAAGGTCTGAAAACTCATCAGCATAATATTCGCTGGACGTTTCATTAAAATGATTAATCGTGGATGCCAGTGATGCGTAAGTTTTGCACAGATCCCAAAGGTTGCTTTCCGCGCCTCCCAAAATAAGGGTAAGACCATAATGACTGGCGGGTTTATTGATACCCCTCAACTTAAAAAAGTCCAATTGATCTCTAAATTTATCCAGTCCATATGATTGCAATAATCTCACTGCGGGAATATTCAACGATCTTGCCAATGCTTTTTTCGCCGGCACCGCACCGCTATAATTTTCATTAAAATTCTCAGGTTTGTACCCTGCTATTTGGGTAGGTACATCAGCCACTAACATATCGGGCAACAGTTCACCAGCATCCAACATGGCGGTGTACAGCAAAGGTTTTATTACACTTCCTGTACTTCTGTTGGCTTGCACCATGTCCACATCTTTCTGATGCTCATTTTTTGTCTTTGTATTGCCCACATAAGACAATACTTCTCTTGTGTTTACATCCAAAACCAAAACAGCGGCATTGTGCACTTGGTTCTGCAACAAATTTTGATGGTGTTTTTCTACAATGGAATTTATGTTTTGTTGTATGCCAACATTTATCGTAGACACAATACGTTGCCCTCTATTTTTCTTAGAAATATATTCCACTAAATGAGGTGCCATTTTAGGAAGAGCATAGGGTTTTTGTGGTAATTCTTCCAAAAGCGCTAGTTCATAGGTAATGGCATCTATGATATCTTTTTCCAGTAATTTTTGAAGTAACCTATTCCTTTTTTTTAGTAATCTCAACTGATTTCTTCCTGGATAAATAAGACTGGGAGCATTGGGAAGCACGGCCAAAGTAGCAGATTCTGCCCAAGAAAGTTGATATGACTGTAATCCAAAATAGCGCCATGAAGCAACATCCAATCCCACTACGTTCCCTCCATAAGGTGCATGACTTGCATACAGTTTCAAAATTTCTTCTTTTGAATGCCGAAACTCCAATCTTGTAGCCAAAATAAGTTCTATTATTTTTTCCCAATACGACCGTTTTTTATGCCCTCTGGACAACCGTATTACTTGCTGGGTAAGCGTGCTTCCTCCTCTTACTGTTTTACCCGCAGAAATATTTGTGCCAATGGCTTTTGCCATGGATACAGGGTTAAAACCAGGGTGCTGATAAAAATGGGAGTCCTCAAAATTTAGAAGGCAAATTTTAAACTTGTGAGGCACACTATCCACAACAGGAAACCGCCATTGGCCGTCATCGGCAATTTTGGCACCTAGCAAAATGCCTTGCCTGCTTTCTATAACTGTAGCGGTCGGGGTATTAAAAAGTTGTTTTGGAAGACAGAAATAGTAGGCTATAAGGAGAACCGCAAAAACAAGTAGTTTTTTGGGGTGTTTTTTGACCAGACCTGTTAGGCTTTTAAAACCTGACTGGGTTAACCAAAAAATGTTATTTTTTAAATTCGTATTCATGTTCTACCAAACATATTCTAACCTTGTACTCCGCATACCAGTTTTTCACCCCTTTTTGTTGGGCAAATAAATGGTCTGTATTGGCCTTCCACTTTGTAATGGCCTCTAAACTTTCCCAATAACTAACCGTTATTCCAATTTCTTCTCTGGCACTTTCAATGCCAATAAAGCCAGATTGCTGCTTTGCTATATCTTCCATCTGTTGTGCCATCTTGCCATATCCATTATCCCCTTCTGTACGTGTGGACGTAAAGATTACTGCGTAATACGGTTTTGTATTCATCATTTTATGTATTCTTTCTCAACAAAATAATGTACCAATGCCTCTTTCATTAATACACTTTGCTCTCCTGCCTTTAGTGATGGCAATTCTTCTTTTACTTTATAATGTGGCCATTTTTCTTCATCAAAAAAATCAAACTCATAATACCCATAAGGTTCCAACACCCTACAAATGGCAATGTGCATAAGGTTCAATTTCTCGTCTTTTTTATATTTTTTATGATACTGCCCCAATTCCTGAACTCCTACCAAGTAAATAATAGCATCCAAATCCAGCGTATCCCCATCAGCAAATTGGGTGGATAATTTTACCACCAATAGCTCCCATCTTTCTTTTAACTGTATATCTCTAACCATGTATAACTCTTCTGTTTTCAAAGGTACAAATCAAAGTTCTATATTTGCCAAAACAATTAAGCATGAGTTTCTTGGATATCATTTTAGGCCTGTTACTTGTTTGGGGTCTTTATAAAGGTTTTAAAAATGGCCTTCTTTTAGAAGTTGCCTCAATACTTGCCTTAATTGCCGGCATTTATGGTGCCATCCACTTTTCTTATATTGTTGGGGATTATTTTTCCCAAAACATGCAATGGAATGAGAGATACTTTAATATTGCTTCATTTATCATCACTTTCATCATCATTGTCCTTGCAGTTCACTTTGCCGGAAAATTACTTACCAAAGTTGCCAATATTGTTTTATTGGGAGCCATAAATAAAATTGCCGGGGCTCTTTTTGGAATCTTGAAAATGACCGTTATCGTTGGTGCCATTCTCGTATTTTTTGACCGATTGAACAATACTTTAAGTTTTGTCAACGAGGAAACCAAAAAAGAATCCATTCTCTACGAACCTGTAAAAGAAATTGGAGCTTTTGTGTTTGGTAAGGTGTTGAAAAACAAATCTTCAGAAGAAACATCTGAATGATTTTTCTTTTTATCCCTACTGCACAACCTCAACCCAACGTCCTTTGGTGCGTACCACATAATCATTATCATACATTGCTTCTGCCTGTACTCCCGGCAAATAATAGGTGCCCAAATAAGAAGCGTTCAACAATATTCTAAAGGTCTTGGTTTCGTTCTTTTTTAAATCAAAATAAAAATTGGCCCTGTCATCCCTCAAATCGGTATGGTCTACACTATTCTGTGCAAAGTCCCCAAAATCTGTAAAACGGGTATTCACAATCTCCCATCCACTTGGGAATATTTCCGTCAGTGCCATGTCCTTAAGATTGTTTGCCGTGGTATTGGTCAATATAACTTCCGCAACAAAATCTGTCCCTTGAGAAATTTTAGAAACATCCATTACACTTCCATTGCGACCCTTATATACCATTTGTGCCGATAGGTTTTTCTGAATGACCTTCTCTTCCCCAACAGCTAAAATACCGCTGTTCACCAGCGTTACATAAAGGGTGTTTCCGCCCTCATTCTTTAATTGAATGCTATTGCTTCCTTTTTTAATTTGCAATGTTCTATTTGCCAATGTCTTTTCCGTGCTCACGCTTTTTGTCTTTCCATTCAGCGTAACCGTGGCCTTTATTCCTTTACCGCCCACCATTTCTGCAAATTTTGCCATTCCCAAAAGACTATACGATGTGCTTTGGGTACTCATCCATCGTTTTTCACTTAGCTGTTTTGCCAGAACCTTTGCCATTTCTTGGGCTTTTACCTTATCCTTTAACAATACAAATGTTTCCAATGCCATGGCCCTATTTCTACTTGCAGAACCATAGGTGTAATAATTGTATCTGTATCCACTAAAATCCAAGCTTGCCGTATTCAACAATTGATTTGCCGTTTTGACCTGACCAATAAGCCCGTATGCTACAGCCAAACGATATTTTGCTTGGTTGGATAGCTTGGTCGTTTCTCGTAACCTATTCATAGAGGCCACATCTGCATTGCCAGAAAGTGCCAGCGTGTATAGTCTATATGCCTGTGCCAGATCTGAATTTCCTTCTCCGGTTCTCCATTGTTTTGCCATTTGTTGCTGATAGCTTATCCAACTGGATTTAAACCCAATAGGCAACACATATCCTTTTTTAGCGGCTTCCAATAAAAAGTGTCCCGCATAAGAAGTTCCCCAGTCGTTTGCCCGTCCACGTCCTGGCCAATAAGAAAAACCTCCGTTTGCCAATTGAAAACTTCCCAGTCGTTTTATGGCATTCTCCACATGAAGCTGAATTTTGTTTTTCTTACTGGCATCCAAATCAAAAATATCCGCCAAAAACAATTGAGGGAAAGCTGCTGAAGTAGTTTGTTCCACACAACCATGTGGATACCGAATCAGATACTGCATCCTACCATTAAAATTCATAGGTGGCAGGGTTGACAATTCTACTTGTGCAGTATTGCTTCCCAAAATTCCAAAGGTTTCTAGATTTATGGTCTGACTTACATTGCCATCCAAAACCAAATCCTGAACCGTGGAAGTCATGGGGTTTGGATTCACCACATCTATAGGGATTTCAAAAGAAGCTCTTTCACCATTGCCCGAAGCTTCAACAATTACTTTTCCCACTCCTTTAAAGTCTGCCACATTCAAATTAAAATAGACCATTTTCTCATCTGGACTTGCAAATGATATTTTTTGGGATGTAGCTCCATCAATCTTAAATGCCTTGTCCTGTTTTATGGTAATGGTTACATTTTTCACCTTTTTCTCCATGGCAAAAACAGTAACAGGTAAGGTCACTTTTTCTCCTGGGGTGATTTTTCTGGGCAAAGAAGCCAATATCATAAGGGGTTTGCGAACAGGCGTTGTTTTTTCTGCCATTCCGTACGCTTCATTCTCTGGATTTCCTGCCACAATCATGGTGCGAACAGAACCCACATATTTTGGAATTTTTATTTTATGTAATCTGGTCTCGCCCTTTTTTAAAGTAAAAGGGCCTAAATGCACCACCATGGGCTCAAATCTATTAGCTTTCTTGTTTTTAGCACCTGCCAGTTCACCATCGCCCCCAATTGCAAACACTTGGTTTATTCGTCCACCAAACGCACCAATTACATCATCATATACATCCCATGTTTTTACTCCTAGAGCTTCGCGCGCATAAAAGGTGTTCCATGGGTCTGGCGTTTTAAATCTGGTCAAGTCCAAAAGGCCTTCATCCACAATGGCAATGCTATAGGTCATGGCCTTCCCTTGCTTTTCATTCACCTTAAGCGTTATGCTCTCCTCTGGCCGCAGTACATCTGGCATAGAAATATTGGGCGTTAATTTTGTATCGGCATTTTCAACGTTTATCCCAACAATACCATACAATCTAATGGGAGAATCATTTATGGTGGTCCCATGGGGTTGTAACAACGTAATATTGATAAACACATTTGGCGTATATAACTCTGTAATGGGCAGTTGAAATTTAGTTTCCCCTTCAACAGTTTCTACCCATAGGGATTCCAATACTTCACTTCCATTTTCTATAGTTACCAACGCTCTGCCGCCAACCGAACTTGGAAAAGTGACTATAGCTGTTTCACCAACATTATATTTTTCTTTATCTGTGGAAAAAACCAACATGGTCGCCGCAGAGGGGTCGTTCTTTCTTGATTTTCCAGCCCATCCTGGCCAATCAATATAAATGGTCTTCCCTGTTGCATGGCCTCCATTTTCATCTTCAACCCGTACCAAATAACGCCCCCAATTTGGATACTTCAATTCAAAATTGAACGTTCCTTTTCCGCTGGAATTTGTACTAATGGTCTTTTCAAATACTTTCTCTTTGTAATTACTGCTGTTAAAATTGCTCAGGTTATCTGAAGAGGTATCCCACCACCAACGCCAGCTTACTTTATGAATGGTCACTTTAAGGTTTTTAACGGCTTTGGGGCTCCCTTTTTCATCTATAGAAACAATTTCAAACGTATGAGCTTGGTCTGTTAAGAGCATGCTCCTGGCCTTATCCCCTTTAGGAACATTGAGCCCAACATAGGTTTTAAAAGGGGAGTAGGATTGCGTAAATACATCCGTACTAAAATCTCCCCCATTCTCATATACTTTAGTAATAAAGGCAGCATTTAACATTCCAGGTGCATTGGTCTGCAATTGGGGTGTTATTGTAAAATTGACTTTGCCCTCGCCATCTATCTTTCCATCAAAAACAACTTGTTCTTCAGCAGAAAACCTTCTTGTTGGGTCGTCAAAAATATACCCTGAAAATTGTTTGAATGTAGTGGTCTGCGATCTAAACTTTGCCGCAATATCTGCTTTTAGGTTCTTGGCTATTGCTCCATGTAACCATTTTACCTCCAAATTTCCCTGTATTGGCTTGCTGCTGGACAACAATTCATCATTAAGCTGAGTCTTGATTTTTAATCTATTGGGTTTTATGGTTTCAATCTTAAGTGTTTTTGTGAACGACGCCCCACCTACTGATATTTTTACCAACCAGTTTCCCGTTGGGGCATTTTCGTCAGTCTTTATCTTAAAATCATAGAAATTATTGAGTCCGTTGGTTTTTACTTCTCTATGCACCAATTTATTATAGGGGTCCATTAGTTCTAACTTAACGGGATGATTGGCAGGAAGTTTATTGGCATTGTCATTCAACATAAACGAAAGGAAAATCTGATCTCCCGGACGCCAAACACCACGTTCCCCAAAAATGAAACCTTTGATCCCTTTTTTTAGTTGCACCCCAGAAACATTGAACTTGCTTACAGAAAGTGCATTCCCATCATTTAATTTTATATAGGTTTTTTGTCCATTGTACTCCGCAATGGCAAAAAAGGCAAGACGGTCTGCATCAAAAATTAAGGTACCATCTGCATTGGTGACCACATTCCCTATAGGTTGTTGCTGATAATTATAAAAAGTCACCGTAACCCCTGCAATAGGATTGGTGGTCAAAATATTGTTTACAGCCACAAAATAACTTTTATTGACTCCTTTTTTAACGGTTACACCTATATCCGTAGCTAAAATGTTTATCCCTACTTTCTTATTGTAGTAATAAGATGTGTTGCATGGGTTTTCCCGTTCGTTCCAATTATAATCGTAGTAATAATCATTATAGTAATAGTTCTCTACACCGTCCCAACTGCTGCTTTCGGTTTCTTCATCATAGTTGTCATCAGCATTTTCTTCCGTTTCAAAATTGGTTTCATTGCACTTGTACAGACTGTATGAGGGCTTAAAATTAAATTCTACACGATAGATTGCTCCTACTTCTGGAGTTATCAACGTTTTTAAATCCAATGCATGTGCTGACCATTTTCCGTTATTTGCCGATAATTTATTTTGAAGTTCAATCCTTTTCTTGGCAATGGGCCTAGCTACTTGCACCAAACCTGAAGTACTGTTTAAATTATTGTTTTGTAAAAACTGAAGGATATTGTTCTCAAATATCTTTAAAACAGTAACATCTATAGCTTTTAGGTTTACGGCTTCAAAATTGATTTTTAAATTATGGGAAGAAGGCAATATAGTCCCGTTTGATAGTAACCTGACCTCTGGTTTTAACTGCTCAAATGCAATGCGCTCTGTAAATTTTGTTTTTAGTTTATACCCCTCTGTACTTTGTATGCCCTCAAAAACCTCTAACTGTGCAATTCCGTTGATTTCTTTGGAAGGGTATACTTTTAATGTATTGCCATCCACGGCGTATTTTGGATTGTTGTCGCCTTCTAAAACAACCAAACCTTTAAAATTCTGTCCTTTTTTTAATGGGTCGGAAAAATTGACCAATATAATTTGGTTCTCAGTCATCTGAACAGAAACTTCCAGCACTGTAAAATTATTCTTTCCGGGAATCTTTATGCTGTTATTGCCAGAGCTTTTAATATTAAAGGCTGAACCATCCCAAGAAATTTCCAGTTCAGAATCTTCCTCATAACGCAGAATGCTATCAATCTTAAATTGAAACTGCGTTCCTTCTTTTACCGCATCATTAAACTTTATATTGATGTTTTTTCCATTTTGTTGGGCATTGATCAGTTTTTTGACCGTTTCCAAAGAAAGTTGATCTGCACTTCGTATTTGCCCTTCAATAAATTGTCTGTCCTTAGAATAGGATTGTATAGGGTTTGTATATACATTAAACTGTTGTTTTAAAATCTTTACCCCAAAAGAGAGTGTTCTTAATTCTTTTGGAATATCCTTAATAATATCTTTTAAGACCAAAGTGAATTTATACTCTGTATCTTGCTCAAAGCCTTCATTGGGCACAAATGCAATTGTTCTGTCATCCAATGCCACTACCTTTCCTTTTATATGTGGAGAGGCTACCAATAAGTCATTATCCAGCTCATCCCCATTTTCCCATGAAGCTATAGGGGTGTTCAATACCACTCTAACATCACTCTTGGCAGAAATGACCCCATGGGAAATCTCTGTTATTATATTTTGATATTGATTAAGGTCATCATATTCTTCTACATTGTTTTTCTTGTTTTTTGAACAACCAACAAGAAGAATGGCAAGGATTAAAAAACGGGTATAATATCTAAATTGCATAGACGAGTGCTTTATATATGTAAATATAAGCAGTTTAAGGCTGATGTAGTATTAGTTTAAATACGGTTTTAAGAAATATATAGATGTTAACAAACTGTTTAAGCGTATTTCATCGATCGTAACTGTTGTTCGTGTTTTTCACTGTGTTTTCTTTCATCCGAAAAATTTAACACGTAACCCTTTACGCTGTGCTTTCCTCCATGAAATAGTGCTAATAACCGAAAATATAAGCCCCGCAGGCCTTCTCAATATAGCTTTATCAGTGTAAAACAAATATTAATTGTTCGCCAAAATTATTACAATGTCAAATTCAATATCATTTAACCCTTTAAAAAAAGCTTCTCTTATACTTATCGTATCGGTATTTACTTCTTGTACAAAAGAGTCTATAGAAGAAAGTGTTAATTTAACAACTGCAAGCTCTCATAATCTAGTTGCCATAGAACAAGAACTTTTAGTGTTGATCAATGACCATAGAAATTCTCTTGGTTACACTTCATTGGAATTTAATGAAGTTGCTTATAAATATGCAAATATTCATAACGAATACATGATTGAAAAAGGGGAATTGAGTCATGATAATTATACTGCACGAGCTACAAAAATTGCAAATGAGGTTGGGGCAAATCATATTGGTGAAAATGTTGCTAAAGATTATACAAGTGCAGCAGAGGCATTAGAAAAATGGTTGGCAAGCTCTAGTCATAAAAAAACAATTGAAGGTGAGTTTTCTTTTACCGGGATCAGTGTAAAAGAAAATGCTAACGGCAACCTATACTATACTCAGATTTTTTACAACTAATATATATAGTCCTCCTAA
>CAYNLI010000046.1:0-19588 GCA_964398035.1 uncultured Flavobacteriaceae bacterium
CGCCGAACTTGCAGCTTTGAACACGGACGATGCTGATGCGGATCCTACAAACGAAATACAAGATGCTTCGGAAGTAAATTCTGATGCCCCGGTAGATGTAGATGGTGATGGTGCTACAGAAACAACTGTAGAGGATGTAATACAAGCAATTGCACCTATTGTTTCTAAAGCAGCAAGAATATTTTACCCACCATCAATTGCAGTAGATGCGTCATCTACAGGGGCGGGTACACCAGTTAATTTATATGCTCAATATTTAGCACAATATGGTACACCTGCAGTAAAAAGCCCTTCGGCTCCTGCAGCAATACCAACTTATACCGCAGGGGAGTTGTATTATTATATAACATATTATGATCCTACAGTTTTTAGTGGTGTATCGGTTACGGATACAGGTATAATGAACTTTACAGTTGATACAGTTCCAACAGATTACAACTCATTGATCAATGTAGTATTTGTAGTAAAATAAGTAATTGAATAAAAATAGATTCAAAAATTTGAAAACAATCAAAATATATAGATTTTTATTCATAGGCTTAGTAATAAGTTTACTTAGCTCTAATTGGACTAATGCACAGTTTTTGTTGCAAGCGCCAAATAGTACTGATGAGAATAATTATCAGTGGTTTGAGGCTTCAGATACAGGTACTGTTCTAGGGACAGATTTCTTTTATGAAGTAACACAACCAGGAGTTTATTTTGCAACATATGATGGAACACTATGTGGTTCTAACGCCACAGGTTATTTTATTGTGACGGATTGTAATGCTCCTGATAATGAGGTGACCTTGGATATTTCTGCTAGTGTAAGTGGTTCTTCTACTATAAGTTGGAGTCCCGCTGTGACAGGAGACCAGACCAGACCAATGGTGACAGCGACCCAAAGTGTGGTTCGTTATACGGCAACCATTACAAAAGCAGGTAATTCTATTGCCTTGCCCAATTTTACTGTGGTCTGTTTACAACAAGCAGCAACCCTGGTAGATGATGTGGTAAGTGTAAATGAAGATGAAATCCTTATTGTACCAATTTATGATAATGATAGTGGTTTGCCTACGGATGGTACATTAACGGCTTCTAATCCATTCAATGGTTCAGTGGTTATTGATGATAATGGTACGGTCAATGACCCTTCGGATGATATTTTGACTTTTATTCCCAATCCAAATTATAATGGCCCGAGTACTTTTACGTATACTGTCTGTAATTCTTTGGGCGATTGTAGTACAGCCACAGTAGATGTGAATGTATTGCCAATAGTTGATGCTTTTGATGACTCGGTCGTGATTGATGAAAATACAGCGGTTACTATCGATGTTTTATTAAATGATAATGATTTGCCTAATGTAGGTACATTGACCACAACAAACCCAACTGATGGAATTGCCATAGTAAATGATAATGGAACACCAAGTGACCCTTCGGATGATACGGTAACGTACACACCTAATAACGATTTTGTGGGCACTGATACGTTTACATATACCATTTGTGATAATTTAAGTAATTGTAGTACAGCTACGGTTACCATTGTTGTAAACTTTGTTGGCACTACCAATATAGATGCAGATAATGATGGTATACTGGATAGTTTTGAAGATCTTAACTTGGACAATGATAATGATCCATCAACCAACCCAACGGACTCTGATGGAGATGGATTCCCAGATTATTTGGATATAGATGCAGATAATGATGGTATCCCAGATAACGTTGAGGCACAGACCACATCAGGATATATCTCACCTAGTGGACAGGATACAAACAATAATGGTTTGGACGATGCCTATGAAAACAATGGAAATGTAGGATTGTTCCCTATAGATACAGATGGGGATAGTTTACCAGACTATTTAGACGAAGATAGTGATGATGATAATATATTGGATAATATAGAAGCGCATGATTTTGATCAAGATGGAATAGCCGATGTATCGTTCATAGGGTCTGATAAAGATAATGATGGCCTAGACGATGGTTATGAAGGTGCTACTACTATTGATGTGGATGCCAATGACGAAATAGATGATCCACTCAATGATCTGCCAAATACGGATTCTGATTTTGAATCAGATTACAGAGATACAGATGATGATGATGATGGTATTGAAACAATTGATGAAGATTTGGATGGTGATGGTAACTATATCAATGACGATTCAGATAACGATGGCATTCCAAATTATTTGGATCCAGATTTAGGCCCTCAAGATGAAAGTGTTGAAGTATTTAATGTAGTAACTCCAAATGGAGATGGAATACATGATGTATTGGTCATCAGCGGGTTAGAAAATTATCCTAACAACACCATAAATATTTATAATAGATGGGGAGTTTTGGTATACATGACTAAGGCATATAACACAGAAGGAAATGTGTTTGATGGCACTTCTGAAGGCAGAGTGACCGTAAATCAAGACAATAAACTGCCAGTAGGCACTTATTTCTATGTATTGGATTATGAAGATTCATCTGGAAGCATGAAAACCCTATCAGGATATATATACATAAATAGATAAAAAAGAAATGTCAATTTTAAATCGAAAAAAAACATTGTTTAGAAAAATCACATTGCTTACAAGCTTTTGTGCAATGTTTATGGCAGTTTCTTTGTTTGGGCAGCAAGATGCACAGTACACACAGTATATGTATAATACAATAAGTGTTAATCCGGGCTATGCGGG
Source organism: uncultured Flavobacteriaceae bacterium (assembly GCA_964398035.1). GTDB lineage: Bacteria > Bacteroidota > Bacteroidia > Flavobacteriales > Flavobacteriaceae > Saonia. The sequence goes on from CAYNLI010000046.1 coordinate 2,688, forward strand.
TTCTAGAGGGCATATAAGTATTGCAGCGCTCCACCGTTCTCAATGGGTAGGTTTGGATGGTGCTCCAAAGACACAAACGTTTAACATTCATTCACCCATAGGTTATAAGGGAATGGGTATGGGAATCTCTATTGTGAACGATGAGATTGGACCAACTTCAGAGACTTATTTTGATGTAGATTTTTCATATACCATCCATACTTCCCGTGAGGCAAGATTAAGTTTTGGTCTTAAGGCAAGTGCTCATTTATTAGATATTAAATTTTCTGAATTAAATCAATTTACCCCAGATCCAACCTTACAACAAGATATACAGAACAAGTTTTCTCCAAACATTGGAGCAGGTGTTTATTATCATACCAATAATTTTTATGCAGGGCTTTCTGTCCCTAGATTATTGGAAACTTCTCATTTTGATGAATCTTCATTATCCACGGCCAGTGAACAAATGAATTTTTATTTTATTACAGGTTATGTTTATGATCTGAATCCTTTTTTAAAATTTAAACCCACCATTTTGACTAAACTTACTCAAGGAGCTCCATTACAATTAGATTTGTCCGCAAATTTTATGATGAACGAGAAATTTGTTTTGGGAGCAGCTTACCGTTGGGATGCCGCTATAAGTGGTTTAGCAGGGTTTTATGTGTCAGATGGATTTTTCATAGGAATTGGTTATGACAGGGAAATCACGGAATTGGGTCAGGCAATATTTAATGATGGTTCTTTTGAGGTCATTTTTCGTTATGATTTTATAAAGTCATTAAATAATCTTAAGTCACCACGTTTCTTTTAATATCAACTTATATTTTTGTTTCTATTGGCACTTTTTAATAAAAGTGCTTTTTTATGATAGGTATGTCTGTTAAAATTGAACAAACCTTGTATTTTTGCTAAATGGAAAAGGAAAATGTGATTTTGGTCAACCAATATGATGAACAAATAGGCGTCATGCCCAAAATGGAAGCCCATGAGAAAGCATTGTTACATAGAGCTTTTTCAGTATTTATATTGAATGATAGAGGCGAAATCATGTTGCAACAACGTGCGGCAAATAAGTACCATTCTCCTATGTTATGGACAAATACCTGTTGTAGTCATCAACGAGAAGGAGAAACTAATATTGAAGCAGGGAAAAGAAGACTTCAAGAAGAAATGGGTTTTCATGTAGCCCTAAATGAAGTTTTTTCATTTATATACAAAGCACCTTTTGATAATGGTCTTACAGAGCATGAGTTTGATCATGTAATGATTGGTCATTATAATGCAGAACCAAGTATAAACCCAGAAGAAGTTGAAGATTGGAAATGGATGTCCCCAAAAAATATTAAGGAAGATATGTCTTTAGCTCCTAAAAATTATACAGTTTGGTTCAAAATTATTTTTCAAAAATTTTATGTCCATTTCACAAAAAGTTAAGACCTGATTATGAAAGCAAAAGTTAGTAGAAAAGCCCACTTTAATGCTGCCCATAGGTTGTTTAGATTAGACTGGAGCGATGAAAAGAATGCAACAATTTTCGGAAAGTGTAGCAACCCAAATTTTCATGGACATAATTACGAACTTATTGTCAGTGTTACAGGGGAGATTGATAAGGAGACAGGATTTGTAATGGATATGAAAGTTTTAAAGACGTTGATCAGGGATGAAATAGAAAACTACTTTGACCATAAAAACTTAAATATTGAGGTTTCTGAATTTAAAAATCTGAACCCTACAGCAGAAAACATAGCCATGATTATTTGGAATAAGTTAAGAATACATATAGATGTATCAAAAGAATTAGAAGTGATTTTATATGAAACGCAGCGCAATTATGTAACCTATTCTGGATAATGATAAAGTAGAAGATTGATATTAAAACTTTAAAATAAAGAATGAAATTATATCCATTAAAATTTGACCCTATTCTTAAAGAAAGATTATGGGGAGGTACAAAACTTAGAGATGTATTGGAAAAACCCATTGAGAATGATATTACCGGTGAAAGCTGGGAACTATCAACCGTTAAGGGAGATGTTTCCGTAGTGTCCAATGGTGAATTGGGCGGTACATCATTGCAGGAGTTAATAGACAGTAATGCCGAAGAATTATTGGGTAAAAGCGTTATAGAGCGTTTTGGTAAAGAATTTCCTATACTTATTAAGTTCATTGATGCCAAGCAAGACCTTTCCATTCAGTTGCACCCAAATGATGAATTGGCAAAAGAGCGGCATAATTCTTTTGGAAAGACTGAAATGTGGTATGTTATGGATGCGGATAAAGGGGCAAACCTTATTGTAGGCTTCAATAAAGATGTGAGCAAAGAGGAATATGCAAAAAGCATGGAGAATGATACCTTATTGGATTTACTGAATTATGAAACGGTACAAGAAGGTGATACTTTTTTCATTAATACGGGAAAAATACATGCCATTGGCGCAGGTGTTCTTTTGGCTGAAATTCAACAAACTTCTGATGTTACCTATCGTGTGTTCGATTTTAACCGTAAAGATAAAAATGGGAACCTAAGAGAGTTGCATACAGAAATGGCTTTGGATGCCATTGATTATTCTAAAAAAGATGATTTTAAAGTTGAATACCCAACGGAAAAGAATGAAGTAAATACAATGGTGGATTGCCCATATTTTAAAACAAATTACATCAACCTTTCAGAAAACATGAAACAAGATGTTTCCAATAGAGACTCATTTACTATATATATGTGTGTTGATGGCAATGTGACCATTGCAAATGGAGTAGGGGAAGCCAGTATTAAAAAAGGAGAAACTATTTTAGTTCCTGCAAATTCTACGGTAATATCACTTCAAACAAAAGGCGCTAAATTATTAGAAGTAACCATTTAATCAATAAAAGGTTATTTTTGCAAAAAAAATAGAATTATGGCAAGTATAAGGGATTTAAAAAAAGACATCAATTTTGTGTTGGGAGATATTATAGAAGCTGTTTACATATGGGAAGCCACTTCAAAGAAATCCAATTCAAAAGAAGGGTCCGGTATTATAGATAGTGCCATCAAAATTTTTGATGACCTAATTGTAAAAGTGAATAAGAAAGATGTGGACAACAGGCAGTCACATCTTAAAAAAGTCCGAGTAGAGTTAGAAGAAAAGGCAACAGGTCTAATAGAGAAATTGAATAAACTGGCCTAATAACTCACGTTTGGGCAAAACAAAAAAGCATCCAATTATGGATGCTTTTTTGTTTTTATACAAATGTCAAATTTATTCCAAAGCTTTTAAATAAGCTGTTAAGGCTTTTCCGTATTTAGAATTAGCTACCTCTGGTGTTAAAGAATTATGTATGGAATCCAAATATTTTTTATTTGCATCAGGAATTTCTTTAAGAGCAATGTAAGGGGATATATAAGAATCTTTGTTGTTGATTGCGAAATTTATAGAATAGAGATATCCTCCAAGTACATTTTTGTCCCCTAATCTTTTAATAGAATCCATGGACAAAGGGTTTTTCTGTAGCTCAGGATTAAGGGCTGCTTGTAATATTTCTAAATTTTTAGTGGTGTAACGGGACATTACTTTTCTATATTCCTCTAATTTTTCCTGAGATTTGGAGCCTTTTATTGTGGCTTTTGTGTCAAAAGTGTTCCATGCAGTATTAATGGTAATAATGCCCGGTTCTCCAAAAAAGGTGATTCGGTCATTGATATCATTATAATCTTCTTTGTCAAGATAGAGATAAAATATTTCTGGACTTTCCAGTTCAGTTTTAAAAGTAAAATCTCCGTTCCCTTCAATCTGTATAGAATCAATGGTGATTAAGGTAGAATCTGGTATTTTTTGCAAGTACAACACCCCTTTTTTTAATCCTTTTATGGTGCCGGTAACCGTCATGGTATTTTCTGTGTCACCTCCACATGCAACAATAACAGCACTAAAAACCATTAAAAGTAAAATCTTCTTCATCTTATATAATTTGAGGGGCAAATATCAATATTTTTTTGGTTTTATCCCATTTGTGACTGGGATTAATAATGTAACCTTTCTACCCCGTTTAGGGTAAAAGCTAAACTTTTGAGGCAATTTCCATAAGATAGGCACATAACAATGCACCGCCAGTACCTACAACATAACCTAAAACGGCTAAAAGTACCCCTACAGACGTTAAAGAAGAATGAAACTCTGCTGCAACCACAGGTGCAGATGCCGCTCCGCCCACATTGGCCTGACTCCCAACCGCTAAAAAGAAATACGGTGCTCTTATGAGTTTGGCAACTAAAATCATGAGTCCTGCATGTATGGTAATCCAAATAAAACCTATGGCGATTAAACCTGGGTTTTCCAATACTTTCCCTAAATCCATTTTCATACCAATGGTTGCAACTAAAATGTATATGAACATGCCTCCAATTTTACTGGCTCCTGCTCCTTCATAGTTTTTGGCTTTGGTAAAAGATAATGCTATCCCAATTGTGGTAGCTAAGACAACCATCCAAAAGAATCCTGAACCCAAGAAAGATAAAAAGCTAGCTTTATCACTGACAGCTTCAAAAGTGCTGATTAAAAAATTACTGATATGTCCTCCAAAAAAATGGGAAATACCCACGCCTGTAAAAGCAAAGAAAAGCATCATCATATAATCTTTTATAGTAGGCACTCTAGTTATTTTTTCTGTGAACTCAGAAACTTTAATTTTTAATGTTTCAATACTTGAAGTATCTGCTTTTAGCCATTTGTCTATTCTTTCCGTCTTGCCCACTCCTAAAAGTATAATGGCCATCCATACATTGGCAACTACAATATCAACAAGTACCATCGCGCCATATTTTTCTGGATTGTATTGAAATATTTCCAGCATGGCAGCTTGGTTGGCACCACCTCCGATCCAACTTCCTGCAATAGTAGATAGGCCTCTCCAAATGGCATCAAAATCATTGCCACCAACAGTTTCTGGAGAAAAAATGGAGACAATCAATATGGCTATGGGGCCACCGATTATAATGCCTACAGAGCCTGTTAAAAACATGATCAGGGCTTTGGACCCTAAATTTTTAATTGCTTTTAAATCAATGCTCAAAGTCATTAATATTAAAGCTGCAGGTAATAAATACCTACTAGCAATAAAGTATAGATTGGAAATATTATCAGAAATAACACCTGAACTAGCTAATATTGCAGGTAATAAATAGCACATTAAAACTGCTGGTACAATGGAATAAAATTTTCTCCAAAAACCTGTTTTAATAGAAGAAGTATAAAAAATAAACCCCAAACAAAGTGTAAGGAGTCCAAAAACTACAGTGTCGTCAGTAATAAGCGGTTGATTCATTTAAAAAGGTTCGTTAAGTCCTTTTCAAATATAATCAAATTACAAGATGTTCTTTAATAAAATGAGCTACACCATGCTCTGTATTTTTTAAGGTTATATGATTTGCTATGGCTTTAAGTTCTTTCCTGCCATTGGCAACTGCAACACCACTGCCTACGTACTTAAGCATTTCCATATCATTATAATTATCACCAAAGGCAATTACATCCTGTAAAGCCTCTTTATTGGGCAATAATGATTTTATTGCCGATAGTTTGGAAACGGATATTGGAGCAACTTCTATAAGAGTGTCATTTGAGCGATATATATGTAAATATAGACCCAAGAATTTCTGGAGCAATGGAAAGATTAAATCAGAACCCTCTTTTGTTCCCATGAGCATAATTTTATGTGCCCCTACTTCCCTTTGTTTCCAATCTTTTATAGTGTCTTTTGTATTTCTAAATACGGGTATGGCATGCGTATATTTTATTTCTTTTTGTACTCTTTCAGAATCTATTTCCACATACCATTCATCTTTATAATAAAGCCCTAGTTTTATGTTGTGCTTTTCGGCTAGCTCATATATTTTTTCTACATATTCAATATCCATAAATGTAGATGCCAATTCTTTTTTGCCATCTAAAATCAATGCCCCATTATAACAGATGATGGGTTCATGTACTATGCCCAATCTTTCTTGTAGATAGGTCATGGATTTTGGCATTCTAGCTGAGACCAAAACAATTTGTGTAGCATTTTTTATTCTAGAAATTTCAGAGATGGTAAAGTCAGAGACATCATCTTTTGTAGATAATAGGGTTCCGTCCAAATCGGAACATAGCATTTGGAACTTCATGTTAAATATTTAACCAGTACGTTAATTTAAGATTGATAGAGCGGAATTTAGGGCTAATGCTATTGACATAGTAATTGTCATTATAGACAATAAACAAGTCTGATAAAGGAGCAAAGCGCCATTGTAATCTGGAATTGAATCCTAAATTATCCCTTTGATTACTATACTGCACTAAAGTTGTCCAGAAAATGGATTTACTAAAAGTAACATCTATTTTAGGGCTTATGAGCCATATATCTGCACTTGGATATGGGGTTGGAAGCTCAATGTTATCATAATTAAGAGCAAGGGAAAGAAGGACTTTAGGTTGAAAACGCATCATTAACTTTCCTTCCATAGAAAATCTATTTCCATTAAAAAACCTTCCTATTGAAGGTTTAAGTTCATATGAAAAGACTTCTCTACGATCTGATCTGTATTCTGCACTAAAATTGGTGTAATAATAGCCTTGGTTAGCTGGTATGGAAATAGCATCATTTGTATCCGTAGGGTCAAAGGCGTCAGTTAGAAATGTGTATCTATTAGACATTTGGACATTTAATTGGGACTGATTCTTAAATTCTGCCTCCCAAGTACTCATTAAATTATAATCTGTGTTTTTGTAATCTAACCCTGGCTGCCAAATAAAAATTGGAAAAAATTCAAAACTATACCTATTTATAGAACCTTTTTTAGGCCAAAAAAAGCGTTCTACTCCCGTAACCATTTTCACAACATCTGTTCTTCTAATAAAACCTAGGTCAGATCTAAAATCATCGCCTATATATATTAAGTCGGTTATAATATTGTATTTACGGGTGTTATACTGTAAAAATAATCCTGATGATAAATCTTTCCCGTTACTATTGGGTTGAAAAGATTTGTGGGTATAGAATTTTCCGTTCCACGTATTGTCTGCAGAAGCTAAGTTATAATCTACCCCAACAACTCTGTTGTATTTATCTTCTTTGTCAACAAAATCATAATCTTTAAAGGATTCTCTATTGATAAAGAAGAGACCAATGTTAGATCTAGAAAATACTTTTCTCTGTAAAGCAAACATGGTATTGTTGTTAGAAGCAATTTCATTTTCAACATCTGCCTCTGTCTGGATGCTCATAAGACCCAATCTCCAATCCTCTGTCAATTTGCCACTTAAACGAACTCCTCCAATAATTTTGTTTTCTATTGAATTGTTTGCTGTATCCTTTGCTATGCCTATACGTCTAGAGAAAAAAGGATTTGCATCCCTTGAGCCTCCAAAGCTTGAAAACAGATCACTATTATCAATAAAAAATTGTCTTTTTTCTGGTAAGGAGACTTCAAACCGGGTAAGATTGGTTATCTGATCGTCTACTTCTACTTGTGAAAAATCTGGATTTATAGTAATATCCAGATTCATACTGTTCCCAATTGCTATTTTGGCATCACCACCTACTTTAAAATTGGTATGACTTAGGTTTGTGTCAAAATCTCTTTGACTACTGGTATTTATGTAAGGAATAAATGCCATTGGAGTTCTAGATTTCCCTAGAGGCTTTTCAAAAACCATATCACCCATAAAAGCAGTGCCAAATATTAATTGATTTTGTGGGATATGCACCCATGTACTACGCTCATTGGATTGTGTGTCAAATCGATAAGAATTAAAACCCCATTTTGTTTCACCTTCCTTAAATTTGAAAGAAGTAAGGGGGATAATCATTTCTGAGGTGTAATAATTATCATATATTTTGGATTCCCCTTTCCATTTCACATCCCATGTAATATTAAAACCTCTTCTGTTTACGCCGCCTCCAGAAACCTGCCCTTCTCTACGAACGCCATAAGGATTAATGCCAAATAAGAAGGCGTTGGTACCATCATTAAAAGTATCGAACATTAAAGTGATATTGTCACTTCCGCCTGCTCTAAAATCTCTTTTTAAGGATTGTATCGCATAGTCTTTTCCTGCGGTATTTACTTTAATACCAATGTATAGATTCTCATCGTCAAACAACATTTTAATATCAGATTGTTGTCTGGCCTGTATATCATCTAGTGGAAAGTATTCCCAAAAATCATGAGCACTTTCTGCAGTGTCCCAAATAGGCTCGTCTAGAATGCCATCTGCTGTAATACTTTCTGAGATGTACTTAACGGTAAATTTTTTGTCTTCATTTTGCGCAAGACAAGTAATAGTAATTAAACAGAAGAAAAGGCATGGTAAAACTTTTGCCATAATTTTTGATAAGTTGGTATGTCAAATTTACGTGTTTATAGCGTTAAGAAAATCCTAAATTTTTGTTAGAATATTTATTTTTTTCAAAGGTGGAGTTAAGAATAAAAGAATAAAATTTTTAACTCTAGCTTAGGTTTTGATTCTTTATTTTTGAATAAATTACTTAGATATGAAAAAAGTATGTATTCTGTTTTTTCTTGCCGTTCAGCTTTCTTTTGGCAATGATATGGTTTGGTCCAAAACTGGTCATAGGGTTATAGGTGAGGTTGCTCAAGAATATCTAAGTGGTAAGACAAAAAGAGCACTTAAGAAGCTGTTAGGAGAGGAAAGTTTGGCTTCTGTAGCTAATTTTGCTGATGAAATTAAGGCAGATAGAAGTTTCTCTAAGTTTTTTTCATGGCACTTTGTCAATTTTCCTGCCGATAAGAAATATACTGATGTTGAACCAAGTGAGTCTGGGGATATAGTGATGGGAATTCAAAATTGCATTGCTATTATAAAGGATGAAAATAGAACAAGGGCAGATCAGATTTTTTATTTAAAAATGTTGGTTCATTTAATAGGGGATTTACACCAGCCTATGCATGTTGGCCGTCTGGAAGATAAAGGAGGTAATGACATACAGATTGAATGGTTTGGTAGGGGAAGTAACCTGCACAGATTATGGGATTCCAATATGATCAATGATTATGGTCTAAGCTATACAGAATTGGCTGACAAACTTCCAAAATTATCCAGAAAAGAGCAAAAAGTAGTGCAGCAAGGAGATGTGTATGATTGGGTAAAAGAATCTCAAGAATTAGCAAATGAGTTGTATGATTCTGTTGAAGTTGGTGAAAAACTGGGATATAAATACAGTTATAAATATTGGGGAACTGTAGAAAGCCAATTGCAAAAAGGAGGTCTAAGATTGGCCAAAGTTTTAAACGATCTTTTTAAATAATGGTAACCTTCTTTCTGGTTTAGAAAAATAGAAAGCAAACAATATCAACAGTAGCAGAATTCAACTTTAACTTTTCTCATGAGAAAAGTTCCATTACTGCAAAACATTTTTTAATTGATTTCTGTATTGAGATGGACTTTGACCAGTAAATGCTTTAAAAGATTTATTGAAGTGGGAGAAATTATTGAATCCACATTCATAACATGCCTCTGTAATACTAATGGGTTTTTCTGCCAATAATTTGGAAGCGTGCACCAATCTATATTCATTGACAAATTGAGTGAACGTTTTATTGGTGTTTTTTTTTGAAATATCTGCAGAAAGAAGAAGGTACCGTCATATTCACTAAATCTGCAATTTTATCCAAAGTTATTTCTTCTTTAAAATTAGCTTTCACAAAGTTGAAGACTATATTGATACGGTCATTGTCCTTGACTTCTGTTTCTAAAGAAAAGCCTCCAGCATTTAAAACTTTAAATTCTTGAGAATTCCCCAATTCATTTAAAATGGATAACAACCGTTGAAAATCTGTCTGGTGAGGTTAGCCATATCAAGAAGTTTAATGTAAGTAAACTAGAAAATTCTTTAAGGGTAATTAAATATTCAATAACCATTTCCAATAACATGGTTGAGGTTCTTGAAGTTGAGGAAAATGTTAAACCTATTTTTAGAAAGAATCATGATATGGTTTATGTCAACCTTTTAAACTTAGATAAAGAATCTGTTGAAATTAAAGTTTACGATAGTAACAATAGAGTAATTTTTTATGGAATAAACTTTCTTAACCTTTCTCTTTTATATGCTGGTAATGCTATGTTTTCAATAGCCAATTTTACGATGTTCAAATCTTTTTGTCTAGTAAACAACAATTCATAAAACTGTTTTACCGTCAATTCATTTTTTGATTGTTCCACCAATTGTAGTACATCATCTTTTTTTACAGCTCCTTCTTCCAAAATTCTTACATAGGTACCTGGATGCCCGTGGTCAATAAACTGTTTTAAAATATTATTATCTCCAAAGCGTATGCCTAGTTTATAACAAGGTTCTCTGGGTTGAGAAATTTGTACTGTGGCCGTGCCAATTTCATAGATATCTCCAATACGTATTTGAGACTCATCTAAGCCTTCAATAGTTAGGTTTTCACCAAACATGCCCCAATTCCATTTTAAATCTGGGTACAATCCTTTCCAATAGTTATAATAATCACTAGAAAAGAGATAACAAGCTTTGTCTATTCCTCCATGGTGTTTACGGTCAATGACTGTATCCTTGGCAACATCGGTTTTTCCTAAGTGTAGTGGCTCAGAACAGGGATGTTTATATATTCCAGTTTGTTCATCACTGCCGTTCCAATAAATTGTTGTTGGTAGCCCAATATTTGTGGAAATAATTTTCATTTTATAAAGATATAAAATGACTTTCAAATTTTGGAATTAAAACGAGAAGGGAAATGGCAATTGGGTTTACAAATATTTAGTGATTTGGAAAACGTTAAATGTTAATTTGTATTCTATTACATTTAAATTTAATACCTCTTCCCCAATGTTTTCTAAATCACAGATTAATTCATTATCAATAAACTCCCAATAACCTATGTCTTCTTTTTCAAATTTCACCAAACTGATTTTACCAGTAGCAAAACGTGAAATAGCAAGCCCTCCTGTTAAGCAAATCCAATTGTAATTTGTTTTCTGTATTCTAAAAGGCAACCGTTCACCAGGTTCTAGTGTAATATTCCATAGTTTTATGCCTTCATTTTCAAATAAGAGAGAATTACCCAGTGGTTCATTTCTATCAATGTTTTTTAATTCATCTAGTTTTGATTTCTCCCAGGAATTAAAATTACCAACAGGGTTTAATTCTGTTAATGTCATAAACTATTTTTTTCTATTTTATTATTGGTACTAATAAAGTGGCGACAGATTATAAGAGATAACCTAAGGGGAGAATTTTTCAATATATATAATTATTTACATTGAAAAACGATTCTTATAGTCTATAAATCACATTAAGGAATGTAACAAAAATTTAATAAATTAACAAAAAAAATAAAATATATAACTTTTTTGTGTTAATTTATTTTAAATAAAGCTGTTTTAAGTTCAAAAGGCGATACAATTAGTTTATAAACTATTGAGATCAAAAAAAATATTTAGGAATATAGCTTCTGTATTATGTAATAATTTCAACATTTAGAATTTCTATTTGCTAAAACAAAAAAGCCGACAATAGTGCCGGCTTTTTTAACATCCAAAATTGTATGTTTTATTTAATCATTTCATAACTTCTATTGATGAAGTTGGTAAGTTCCTCTCCTTTGAGAAGTCCTTTGGATAAACGTGCCAAATCCAAAGATTGATTTATCAATCGTTCTCTTTTCTTAGCAGTTTTGGTGTTCAGTATTTCACTGACCAATTCATGATTGGTATTCACAATAAGGTTGAACATATCTGGCATATTGCCCATACCGAACATTCCACCACCGCCACCAGTTTGTTGCATCTCTTTCATACGTCGCATAAACTCTGGCTCTGTAATGATAAAAGGTGAGGCAGAACTGTCCATAGCTTCCATTTGTATGGTATAGCCTTTATTTGTGATCACTTCTTCCAAATTTGCTTTTAACTTTTCTTTTTCTTCATCAGAAAGCTTAGAAATCTGTGTATCCTCTTTTTTAATGAGGTTGTCCAAATGGTCAGCATCCACACGGGCAAAAGAAATCTTCTCTTTAGAAGTCTCTAATTTTTGCATTAAGTGCGGTATAATTGGGGAATCCAACAATAATACTTCAAACCCTTTGGCTTTGGCAGCTTCAATATAACTGTGCTGTGCTTCTTTGTCAGATGCATAGAGCACTACCAATTTATCATCCTTGTCTGTCTGATTGTCCTTTAATTTTTCTTGAAGCTCCTCAAATGTATAATAGTTGCCATCTACGGTTGGGTAGAGTGCAAATTTGTCAGCTTTTTCAAAGAATTTATCATCGGAAAGCATTCCGTACTCGATTACAATTTTAATATCGTTCCATTTGGCCTCAAAATCCTCTCTATTATTTTTGAAAATAGAATTCATTTTATCGGCAACTTTACGGCTTATATAAGATGATATTTTCTTTACCGCGCCATCTGCCTGTAAATATGAACGGGAGACATTCAAAGGAATATCTGGAGAATCTATGACCCCTCTTAGCATGGTCAAGAACTCAGGAACAATACCTTCTACATTATCGGTCACAAAAACCTGATTTTGGTATAATTGAATCCTGTCTTTCTGAGTGGTAAGGTCATTTGTTAATTTAGGAAAATAAAGAATCCCGGTAAGGTTAAAAGGATAATCCACATTAAGGTGAATGCTGAACAAAGGATCTTCAAACTGCATAGGGTATAATTCCCTATAAAACCCTTTGTAATCTTCTTCCTTAAGGTCAGCAGGTTGCTTTGTCCATAAAGGATTGGGATTGTTCACTATATTATCCACTTCCTTTGTAGGAGCGGGGTCTTCTTCTTTTGCACCTTCAGATTTTGGCAAAGTTTCAGTTTTAGTACCAAACTTTATGGGGATGGGCATAAACTTGTTGTACTTGCTTAAAAGCTCGTTAATTCTACTGTCCTCTAAAAATTCGGTGGAATCTTCAGCTATATGCAGCACAATCTCTGTTCCCCTATCTTCTTTTTTAGATTTTTTAAGCGTAAAGTTTGGAGAACCATCACAAGACCAGTGTACTGCTGGTTCATCTTTATAACTCTTGGTAATGATGTCTACCTTTTCTGCCACCATAAAGGCAGAGTAAAAACCAAGACCAAAATGTCCTATAATGCCAGAGTCTTTGGCAGAATCCTTGTATTTGTCCAAAAATTCCTCCGCACCAGAAAAAGCAATCTCATTGATGTACTTTTTCAGTTCATCCTCGGTCATTCCAATACCTTGGTCCGTAATATGTATTTTTTTGCCTTCCTTATCTATTTTAATTTCTATTAAAGGATTGCCATATTCTATTTTAGAGTCCCCAACAGACGCTATATGCTTTAACTTTAATGTAGCATCAGTAGCATTTGAAATCAATTCCCTAAGGAAAATTTCATGGTCACTATAAAGGAATTTCTTTATTAAGGGAAATATGTTTTCTACGGAAACATTAATTTTACCTTTAGCCATACTTCTATATATTTTATGTTAATACTTACTCTTAGTCAAAAAAAATACCATTTTAGCATTTGATGACAAACTGACACTTTTCTATTTTTTGTACCTTAGAATATTATTCTTCTTATATTTCACATTCTTACTGATAAAAAATTATAAAATGTACAATTCAAAGATTACTGGCTTAGGATATTATGTTCCAGAAAATGTGGTGACAAATGATGATTTGTCCAAAGTTATGGATACAAATGACGCTTGGATACAGGAGCGGACAGGTATAAAAGAACGGAGACATGTTATGAAAGGAGGTGGAGATAGCACAACCTCTATGGGTGTAAAAGCAGCAAAAATCGCCATAGAACGCTCTGGGATCGATAAGGATGATATAGATTTTATTGTTTTTGCCACGCTTAGTCCAGATTATTACTTTCCTGGTCCAGGAGTATTGGTGCAACGAGATTTAGGAATAAAAACCGTAGGAGCTTTAGATGTGCGTAACCAATGTTCTGGTTTTATATATGGTATCTCTATTGCTGATCAATATATTAAAACAGGCATGTATAAAAACATACTGGTCATAGGATCAGAACTACAATCATATGGTCTGGATATGACCACCCGTGGTAGAGGGGTTTCCGTGATTTTTGGAGATGGAGCAGGAGCAGCCATTTTAACAAGAGAAGAAGATGCCAATAAAGGGATTTTATCCACGCATTTACATTCTGAAGGGCAACATGCAGAACAACTGGCAGTTCTTGCGCCGGGAATGGGAAAGCGTTGGGTGTCTGATATTCTAGAAGACAATGACCCTAATGATGAATCTTATTTTCCTGTTATGAACGGACAGTTTGTCTTTAAAAATGCAGTGGTACGTTTTAGTGAGGTGATCAATGAAGGGTTGCGAGCAAATGATTTGGAAGTAAAAGATGTTGATATGTTGATACCGCACCAAGCCAACTTGCGCATTTCACAGTTTATACAACGTAAGTTTGGTCTAAGTGATGACCAAGTATTTAATAATATCATGAAATACGGCAATACTACGGCAGCATCTATACCCATTGCTTTGACCGAAGCTTGGGAACAAGGGAAAATTAAAGAAGGTGATTTGGTGGTTTTGGCAGCCTTTGGTAGTGGCTTTACTTGGGGCAGTGCTATTATTAGGTGGTAGTCAGCTCTGATATATAGAGGATTAACGTTTTGATATTGTTGGATAAAGAGTATGATGCTTTTTATACTTCGTTGTACACAATTAAAAATAAAATATGGGATTAGGTAATTATGAATTAAGGTCGGTTCAAAAAATATTTTCTAATACTCCGAAAATAAAAGTTCCTTTCTTTCAAAGGACTTATTCATGGAGAAAATTAGAACAGTCTCAGTTTTTAGAGGATTTGCTTAGAGTGCACGAAGAAGGCACTTCTAGTTATTTTATAGGCTCTATTTTTTTTAGAGAGAATGATGATGATTGTTTAATAATTGATGGGCAACAAAGAATAACTTCAATAACAATTTTTATTTCTGTAATTCGTGATATACTTAAAGATTCTAATGATGAAAGAGCAAATAAAATAGAAGCTAAGTATTTATTTGAAGAAGACTTAATATCAGGAGATATTGACTACAAGCTAAATTTAAATGATGTTAACAGACAATTTTTTAGAAATAACATTCAAAATAAAGAGAAGGCGTCAAAAAGAATTGAAGGATTTAAATCGTTAAAGGGATTAAGTGATACGAATAAGCTTTTAATAGATTGTTATAAGTTGTATTATAAGTCTCTTATGGAATGGACAAAAGATAAGAAGCATCCTGAAAACGTAACTAGTTTACTCCAATTATTAAAAACATTATCTGATAAATTCCAAGCATTATCTATTACTGTTACTAGTGATAATGAAGCATTCACAATATTTGAAACCTTAAATGACAGAGGTCTTGACTTAACAATATCCGATTTGTTGAAAAACTATCTTTTTTCTATTATTTATAATCCAGATGATGAAGATGACACTAGAGTTTTAGTCTCCCAATGGGACTCTATGGTAGAAAAACTAGGTAAAGCAATTAGTGGATTTTTCAAACACTATTGGAATTCAAAAAACAAACCAATTTCGGAAAAACAAATATTTAGAGTTTTAAAAACAAAAATAAAAAACCCAAGACAAGTAACAGATTTTTTAAATGAAATATTTTATGAGTCAGAAATATATTTTTACTTGCTTAATCCTGAACACTCTTATTGGAATAATAAAAAAATTGAAACTCTATTAGATGAAATAACACTTCTAGGAATGAGACAATGCCTTCCAGTACTGTTATCAGCTAAAATCAAATTTTCAGAAGATGAATTTATTAAAACATTGGAATCATGTGTAGCTCTTTCCTTTAGGTATAGTACGGTTTGTAATCTTCACAATAATAAATTAGAAGGACTGTACAGTAGTATTTCTAACAGTATCCGTTCTGCTGAGGTCAAGGCTAATTCAAAAGTAAGAATAGAGTTAAAAACACTTGATCCGAAAGAATCCATATATAATGAATCATTTAAAAACTTGGCATATAAAAACAACAAAACACCAAGATATATTTTAAAGAAAATAAATGACAACTTAGATGATGGTAATGAAATAACAAGTTCGGATGATATTACATTAGAACATATTATTCCTGAAAATCCAATAAAAGGATACACCTCTTTTTTTAAAGATAATAATATCATTCATAAAGAAACGGTTTATAAGCTTTACAACATGACAATTCTTGGTGATGAGTATAATAGAGGTGCTTCTAGCGAACTATTCGAAACCAAGATAGTTATATATAAAAAATCTAAATTACCTATCAATGAAAAATTGAAAACTAACACAGTTTGGACAAAAAAAGAAATGACAGAGTGGAGTGAATTTTTATTAGAAGAATCGAAGAAATATTGGAAAATATAAAAAATGTAAAGCATTATGTATAGTGCCTAGCATTTTACGTGAAGCTAGGATAGTATACATAGAAATATAGCTTCCTATTAGAAGCTATATTGAAATAAAAAATAATTATGATTTTTTCACTCACCAATAAAATAGCCCTTGTCACTGGCGCAAACCGTGGTATCGGCAAGGAAATTGTAAACTCCTTTATTGCACACGGAGCTAAAAAGATTTAGCTCGCTGTGCGGAATTTAGATTCAACCACAGCTTTAGAACAAAAATATGGAAAAAAGGTCAGCACAGTATTTGTGGATTTCTCTCAGCCAGAAAGTATTAAAGAGTTGGCAAGACAGACACAAGATGTAAACATTGTAGTCAATAATGCGGGTATGTTAACAATGACAAACCCACTGGATGTAAATGTTGAAGCATCTTTTAGGAAAGAACTAGAAGTCAATGTTTTTGGACTTTTACGGATGGCGCAAGTCTTTACACCCATATTGGAAAAAAATGGTGATTTTCACCTTTTTCCAGACACCATGGCCAAAGAATTTGGTGAAGCAT
>CAYNLI010000047.1:0-19392 GCA_964398035.1 uncultured Flavobacteriaceae bacterium
TTTAATCTGTTGATTTTCAATAGATTGTATTTTTGTCATGTACTAAACTAATCTATAGCTCCCAAGCCAGTAGCTGCCCAATAGATACCACCAAAGATATGCGTCATAAACCATTGATCCTCGTAGGTTCTTTGCAAGTGACCTAAAGTGGTATAAAAGGACCTTCCGCCATCAAATTTTTGGTGCCATGCTATGGGATGATAACTGCCCATTGCTGTTTTTCTTTCATCATTGCCCCAAGTCCTGTCCGGGTCATAAGTGGTTTCATCAATAGTAATTAAATCCTTGACATTGTTTGTTAATGGTTCTCCATAAGAATACCATTCGTCTGTCCAAGTCCAATGGTCTGATAAATGCATGGTTGCAGGGAATGTTTTATCATGTCATCTATCTGGAGCCGTAAAAATTAATACCTGAAACTGTTCCAGTGTCTGCGCCTGTAATGACTTTACATTAAAACATGTTAAAATAACAATAATTAAAATACTGATTTTTAAACCCTTCATGTTAATCTCTCTTTCATTGTGTACTAAATATAGGAAATAGATGTTAGATTATAACCCTATCACAATGATGTACAAAAAAGGGTCAGCTTTCGCCGACCCTTCTCCTCTACTACTTAAATTTATTCTTTACTCACTAATTAAATGTGGCATTCATCAAGGCTATTGTAACTGACTCTTCAGTTGTTCCTTGTTTTTTATAACTGATATATAGTGTATGCTTACCACTGGTCTTAGCAAATAGAATCTGTATTGCACTATTCTGACCTGTTTGTGGTGTGTTAAGACTTCCTGTACCAATAACATTACCATCAACTGCATCCAAACGTACTTCAAAATCAAAACCGATTGCTGGTGGTGTTTGCCATCCAGCCACAAGGTTAACCATTTTTATTCCTGTTAAATCAACATCCTTCATAGCAAACCAACCTGTTTTAGCATTAAGGAGCAGCAAATTCATTCCATTAAATGTCATTGCGTTAAAACCTTCCATTTCCATAGCATCAGAAAATGAAACTGTATTGCTGGACATGGCTAGAGTCTGTACTCCTGTCAATGGTTTTATTGTATTCTCTCCATTATCCGTATAACTAGCACTCAATACCATTGTTGAACCAGAATTACTTGCCTCTGGCACTATTTTTCCCGATAAAGGCAAAGATGCTTTCTTAGGTCTCTTATCTGCTAAAGAAAGAATCCATGAAATTATCTGTGACTTCTCTTCTGTAGTAATATCTGGATGTGCAGGCATACTTACTTCTCCCCATACGCCGCCGCCACCTGTAGTGATTTTTTCTTGAAGGTGCCTAATATTGCTGTTTCTTCTTCCCTCTTGATACTTTGTAGAAACTTCCATATAAGATGGTCCTATAGATTTTTCACTCTCTTTATGACACGATTTACAATCCATGCTCTGCGTTAACACTTTACCCGCTATGGTTGCAGATGCTCTTTGATGGCCTACATTGGACAAAGAAGCCTCATCCATACCTTCCATATAATCCACGGATACATAAATATTGGACTCATCAATACTTTCTGCACTTCCATCATCTGTTACAGTTACTTTGTACTCAACAGCTTGTCCCGGAATAAAGAAAGATTGATTGCCCCCAACAATATCTATAGTAACTTCTGGTCTTGTATTCCCTACAAAAACATCTATTACATCACTTGTAGCTGAAGCATTTTCAGTATCCTTTACGGCAACAGAAATTTTATATTCACCATTATCATTATATGTATAAGCAACTTCAGGCACATTGGTTTCCGTTGTCTCTCCATTGCCAAAATCCCAAATATAACTAACGTCATTTCCTTCTAGGTCTTCCGCGGTTACTTTGGCATTAATAGCCATAGGCGATTTTCCCGAAGTAACATCTACTTCCAATCCTTCAATTACAGGAGGTCTGTTCCCACCATTAAAATCAATATAACTTAATGCCGAATCATCATTTTTGGCAAACCAGCCACTACCGTATTCCAATAAGTAAATTCTACCATCTGGACCTACCTCCATGTCTATCAATGAATTAAGGTCAATATCAGCCGCAAAAGGCTCCATTTTATTAAAATCACCATTTGGATATAAGGTCACTGCTTTCATCCAGCCACGAATCCAATCATAAATAATTACTTTTCCATTATAATACTCTGGTAGCCTAGCATCACTTTTAGGATACATATCTGTATAGTATACTGGTCCTGCCATAGCATTTCTACCACCTGTGGCCACCTGTGGGAAATCATTGGAAGCTGCATATGGATACCATATAAATGCCGATTGTGCAGGAGGTAATTCTACCAACCCTGTATTGTTCCTAGAATTATTCATTGGCTTTTCTTGTTCAAAAAATTCTCCTCCTTCACCTGTTTCATAATTATATTCACGGTAAGGTAAATTATTGCCAATAAACAAAGGCCAACCGTAGTTTCCAGCCTCACGTGCCTGTCCTACTTCATCATAACCTCTTGGCCCACGGGTTGCTAAACTATCTGCTCCAGCATCTGGACCTACATCTCCCCAATATAAATTACTGTTCTTTTGATCTATAGAAATCCTATATGGGTTTCTATGCCCCATGGTATATATCTCTGATCTAGTTTTCTTCATGCCCACTGGGAACAAGTTTCCTTCTGGAATATCATAAGTCCCATCTGCATTGACTTTTATACGAAGTATTTTTCCACGCAAGTCATTGGTGTTACTAGAAGAACGACGAGCATCATATTGTTCATGCCCAGGCATGTCGTTTGTTGGCGAAAAACCATTGCTCACATATGTTTCACCTAGTTCATTAAAAGGAGTTGAGTTATCACCTGTTGATAAGAACAAAAGACCATTAGGCCCAAAAGCTATAGAACCTCCTGTATGACAACATATTTCTCTTTGACTCACAACTTCAAGAATAACTTGCTCAGAATCCATTTCTAGAATATCATTAACAAACTTAAAACGGGACAAACGATTCACCCACTTGTCGCCTGCTGGCGCATAATATAAATATATCCAATTATTAGTTGCAAAATCTGGGTCTTTTTGTAAGCCCATAAGACCTTCTTCTGCATTAACTCCTGGAGTATTCAATGTCTTATGATACACATCTAAAAAACCTACTTGTGCCAATTCCTTTGTATCATGTTTATAAAGTACTATCTCACCTCTTCGTTGAGATATAAGCACATCACGGTTGGGCAACACCGTCATTTCTGTGGGCTCATATAAACCTCCATAAGATAGCACAAGTTTTGTAAAACGGTTGGCATCTGGTGGAATCATTGATGTTGCTTTGGAATAATCCAATTCCATATTCTCGCCAATGGCATATTGAATACCTCCTAGCAAATGCTTTAAATAATTCTCTTCAACATAACTTTCTTCTGTATGCCCCAATGCTGTGTAAAATGCTCTTCCTCCATCAAAATCATGGTACCAACTCATAGGGTGATAATCTCCATTTTCCCCACCTTCATACGTACTTTCATCAATGGTAAGAATTACATTGACATCAGGGTTCAACTTTTTATAATTGTACATTTCATCTGCACGGTGCCAAATAGAATCTGTAAGGAAGCTTGTAGCTCCAAATCTATTGTCTTTTACTATAAAATCAGCTTCTGGTGTTCCCCGAGGGTGACTTTTGAACCAGCCTCCTGCTAATTTACCGTACCAGCCCCAAGAGTACTCTGTATCTGCTGCAGCATGCACACCAACATAACCACCACCAGATTGAATATATCTTTCAAAAGCAACTTCTTGCTTATAATCCAATACATCTCCTGTTGTGTTTAAAAATATGACTGACGCATATTTCTTTAGATTTTCATCACTAAATGCATCAGCATTCATTGTAGTATCTACTTCAAAATTATTTTCCTCTCCCAATTTTTGAATAGCTGCAATACCATTGGGGATAGCTGCATGCTTATACCCCATTGTTTTAGAAAACACCAATACCCTAGCTTTGCCTTCCCTCTTCTTTTCACCGCATCCAACAACTAATAGGCCCATAAGCACTATTGTTAACCAAAACGTGTTTTTCATGATTAAATCTTTATTTTTAGTTTGATTATTTATTAAGTCAATAAATATAGCAATAGTAAGGCTCATGAACCAAATTACAGTTTCATAAAGACATGTTAAATAAAAGTGAAAAAATGAAAGAATTTCCTGAACTATATTTTAAAAATGATAATGAGTGGCGTCAATGGTTACATGAAAACCATGCTTCTTCCATAGGAGTATATGTTATTTTTTATAAGGTTGAACACCCTATAGATAGTATGAGATGGGAAGAAGCCGTACAAGTGGCCCTGTGTTATGGATGGATTGACAGTACTGTAAAAAGCCTAGGGAATGGAAAACGCAGGCAATATTTCTGCTCTAGAAAACCAAAAAGTGTTTGGAGTAAATTAAACAAAACATATATAAAAAGTTTAATCGCTAATGGGTTGATGCACCAAAGTGGATTGGAAAAAATTGTCCTTGCAAAAACGAATGGCTCATGGACAGCTTTGGACGATGTAGAAAACGGGATTATTCCAAAAGATTTACAAGAAGCTTTTAATACCAATCCATCAGCTTTTAAAAACTACCGAGATTTTGCCCAAGGCTATCGTAAGAGTTATTTATACTGGCTTAATCAGGCTAAAAGAGAAGAAACTCGTTTAAAAAGAATTGCTGAAATTGTTAAGCTTTGTGAGCAAAATATAAAGTCTAGAGGCAACTGGTAATACTAAAAATATACTTAACAGAGCTTTAAGGTATGACATAGAAGATTTCTGTATCTTTAGGCGACTAATTAATTGAACCAATACTGATGAAAAAACTACTTTCCTTGGGAATGCTTTTTGCATTCTTATCCCTTTCTGCACAACAATTTAAAATGGACATGGTCCAAGACATGAAACCCCGTAATATTGGTCCAGCTGGTATGAGTGGTAGAGTCACTTCTATTGATGTGGTACATTCCAACCCAGATGTCATGTATGTAGGCACAGCTTCTGGTGGCTTATGGAAATCTACTTCTGGCGGAATCACATGGAAGCCTGTTTTTGATAAGGAGGTCACGGCATCTATTGGAGCTGTTGCCATACAACAATCCAATCCTTCTGTAATTTGGGTTGGTACTGGAGAAGGTAATCCTAGAAATAGCCTTAATGGTGGCTATGGTATATATAAGTCTTTAGATGGCGGGAAAAATTGGAAATCCATGGGGCTAGAAAAAACCAGACATATCCATAGAGTGGTCATTGATCCAACAAACCCAGATGTTGTTTATGTAGGTGCTATTGGTTCTCCATGGGGAGAACATGCAGAACGTGGTGTTTTTAAAACCACCAATGGTGGAGAAACTTGGGAAAAAGTACTTTTTGTCAATAACAAAACAGGTGTAGCCGATTTAGTTATGGATCCTACCAATCCCAATAAATTGATTGCCGCCATGTGGGAACACAAAAGAGATCCATGGTTTTTTAAATCTGGTGGTAAAGGCAGTGGGCTGTACATAACGCATGATGGTGGAAAGAACTGGAAAAAACTTTCAGATGAAGATGGTTTGCCCAAAGGAGACTTAGGAAGAATTGGCGTATCTATCAGTAAGAATAAACCCAACATTATCTATGCTTTGGTCGAGGCTAAAAAGAATGCCCTTTACAAGTCTGATGATGGTGGTTTTAAATGGAAAAAAATAAATGATAAGGCACATATTGGTAATCGACCTTTTTATTATTCTGAAATCTTTGTAGATCCACAGAATGAAAACCGATTGTATTCTGTTTTTACATACATCAATGTATCAGAAGATGGTGGAAACAGTTTTAAACAATTAATGCCAGCCTATGGTGTAGACAATGGGGTGCACCCTGACCATCATGCATGGTGGATACATCCAGACAATGGTCAATTTATGATTGATGGAAATGATGGCGGATTGAATATTACGAAAGACGGCGGAAAAACATGGCGTTTTATTGGTAACATACCCGTAGCGCAATTTTATCACATTAATTATGACTATGAATATCCTTATAATGTATATGGCGGAATGCAAGATAACGGCTCTTGGAGAGGTCCAGCATACGTATGGCGTGCCCAAGGGATACGAAATAGTTATTGGCAAGAAATTGCTTTTGGTGATGGATTTGATGTAGTTCCAGATTTGGACAATTCACAGTATGGTTATGCCATGAGTCAACAAGGATATGTTTCTCGTTATGATTGGAAAACCGGTAACAATTATACGGTACGCCCTACCCCACCAGATGCAAAAACAAAACTCAGGTTTAATTGGAATGCTGGTATTGGCCAAGATCCATTTGATAAAAGCACAGTATATTTTGGAAGTCAGTTTGTGCACAAAAGCACCAACAAAGGATTAACATGGGAGGTTATTTCTCCTGATTTGACCACTAACGACCCAGAAAAACAAAAACAAAGTGAAAGTGGCGGACTTACCATGGATGCTACAGGAGCAGAAAACCATTGTACTATTTTAGTGGTTGAACCTTCATCTGTTGAAAAAGACATGCTTTGGACAAGTTCAGATGATGGTCGTGTGCATTACACCCAAAATGGAGGTGCCAATTGGACAGAGGTGACCCAAAATATTAAAGGATTGCCCAAAGGCAGTTGGATTCCCCAAATAAAAGCTTCTAAAAAGAACAAAGGCGAAGCTTTATTGATTGCCAATGATTATAGGCGTTTTAATTATACTCCTTATGCCTATAGAACAAAAGATTACGGAAAAACTTGGACAAGGATTGTAGACGCTAAAGACACCAAGAGTTATGCGCTTTCAATTATAGAAGATCCAGAAAATCCTAACCTAATGTTCTTAGGTACAGATGATGGTTTATATATATCATTTAATGCAGGAGAAGATTGGCAAAAATGGACAGAAGGTTTTCCAACTGTTTCTGTTAAGGATTTAGCTATACATCCCAGAGAGAATGATTTAATAATAGGGACTTTTGGACGTGCGGCATGGGTACTGGATGATATTCGCCCATTACGTGCTTTGGCAAGTGACAATTCCATATTAGGAAAAGAAATAGCACTATTTACTCCTCCTACGGCATACCAAGCAGCGTATCAACAGCCTACAGGAAGCAGGTTTGGTGGCGATGCCCTTTATAATGGGGAAAATAAAAAAGCAGGGGCTATGCTTACCTATTATATAAAAGAAGTCCCTAAGAAAAAAGAAAAAGAGGACAAAGAAAATGAAGATTCGGACGATTCTGAAACTGAAGAAACAAAAGAGAAAGAGAAAACAAAAGACTCCATTTTATTTGAATTTTATAATGGCGAAAAATTAATTAGAACTTTAAAACAAAAAACGCCTAAAAAACCTGGATTCCATAGAATGTACTGGAATATGGATGAAAAGGGACCTAATAGACCCGCTAGAAAAATCAATAAAAGTAAAAGAGAGCCTAGTGGTGTTGATGTTAAACCTGGGGTTTATACTGTAAAATTACTTTATGGAGATTTAGCGGAAGAGACTACCATAGAAGTAAAAAGTGACCCAAGGATTAAGGTATCAACAGCTTCTATCAATGAAGTATACGAAACTAGCAAAAAAATAGAAGCGTATACCCAAACAGCAGCAGATGCTGTAAAACAATTGGTAGAGAGTAAAAATGTGGCCAAAAAATATCAAAAAGAATTGAAGGAGCTTGACAAAAAGAAGTACAAAGAACAAATAAAAGCATCTAAGGACATGATAAAGGAGATAGATTCTGTTATTGCTTTCTATATAGGAAAAGAGGATAAACGCCAAGGCATTACCAGAAATCCAGAAATTACCGTTATGCAACGCATTGGCAACGCCAATTACTATACTGCGACTAGAAAAAATGGCATCACGGATACTGAAAAACAATTGATTCTATTCGCAGAAGAAGAACTAAAAAGTGTATTACAAAAAACCAACACCTTTTTTGCAGATAAATGGAAAGCTTATAGAGAAGCTATTAACCTATTGGATGTTTCCCCTTTTAAAGAAACAAAGACGTTTAATCTTGATTAAAAAAATACAATTATTAATTCTGTAACTTTATGGCCAACTAAAATTTTAAATAAAAATGAAAAAAATAAAATTACTTGTATTGGGATTGGTTCTTATCACTTCATATAATTGTAAAGAAGCTAAGAAAGAGACAAAAAAGGCAAGTGAAGAAACAGAACAAGTAGAAATGTACAGTATTGTAGAAGATTCTACTGCTATAAGTTTCATTGCCTATAAAACCTCTGAAAAGAAACCGGTTGGTGGAAAATTCACAAAAGTGAATTTAAAAAATTCTAATTCGGCAAGTTCTTCTATTGATGCCTTAAATGGTTTGGAATTTTCTATTCCAGTAAGCAGTCTTTTTACAAATGATGCTACTGGTACAAGAGATCCTAAAATTTTAGAATTCTTTTTTGGTGTTATGGACAATACAGAACTTATATCTGGCACCTTCGCATTTGATGAAAACAAAAAATGCACTGTAGATTTAAAATTAAATGGAGTTTCTGCTAGTCTACCATTGGATTATGAAGTAGTAGATAACAACCATATAACTTTTAAAGGAACTTTGAACTTAGAAAACTGGAATGCATTGGATGCACTTGTTTCATTGAACAAAGCTTGTGGAATTCTACATACAGGAGGTGATGGAGTAAGTAAAACATGGAATGATGTTGCCATAGAAGCGTCAGTTTATCTAGAAAAAAAATAGATTTATAAATAAAATTTCTGATTTAAAAAGCTGCTTGTGACAAGCAGCTTTTTAATTATTGAACCCAATGACAATCATTAATAAGCAAAATATTGGATTTTGTTTTATTTTTGAGCCTTATAAAACGATAACCCATGAACCCATCGGCATCTGGTTGGATTGACAAGTTTGGTTCTTTGGTCAATGAGAAACCTTCTTGCTACACAACTTTCAATGACTTGTACAAGACCCTAAAAAAAACAGGGTTTGTTTATGGCATCAACGTTAATATCCCTGAATCATTTTCTATAGATATAGAACTTACTGAAGATGAAAAAGCAAAAATTAATTTGCTTATCGCTCTATATTACACCTATTCTTTTACAACTAAAAAAACTGAGTTTGACACTTTTTTGGAATCAGTTTTTCATTTTTATGAAACTTTGAATATTACAAATGTTTCCTTTTTAAATAAAATACTCACTGGTAAAAAAACATCTTCACAACTAGAAAAATTGATTGACTCTAGAATTTATCTAGATGATAATGTCATCAGTAAAACATTCAATAGCATTATTACAAACTCGTTTTTGTTTATGGATGTATTAATTTACAAAAGGTATTTAAATGAAAAAATAGACATTAGAGAACATGCCCAACAATTAGAACACAAAACAATAAATTTGGCATACCATGCTTTTAATTCTAAAGAGACCAGTGATGTAAAAGATAAAAAACTAGCGCAGTTGTTTGCTTCTTCTTTAACCTTTATTGATGATGTAGAAAAAGACTTAAATGAGTCATATAAAGAAAATCTTACCTCTCAATTTTCCTTGGATGAAAACAGATATTTTTTGGATATGACCTGCCTTACAATCTGGGAAGATCAAGCGATGGATTTTAAAGAATCTGAGTTCATTTTTGGTGTTGGAAAAGCTCTAGGTTTTAATCCAAAAACGATAAAATTACATCTAGAAAATATTATTGTTTTTTTTGAAATAAATGCCAATTCCATACCGCATTTAAAAGACCATAATTTAGCTTATCAATTTTATGATAGCATGAGTAAAATTGTAAAAAAATTAATCTTAAGAAATAGCAAAAGACTTCAAAAAGAACTTTCAGAAAGTAAAGAACTGGTCATGCTTTTATCTAAATCTACTGTGAATGAATTAAGCGAAGAAGAGAAGAAAAAAGTACAGAACCAACTGTTGGATATCTTTAAAACCATTCCATCATTGGCTATTTTTATTTTACCCGGAGGAGCTGTTTTATTGCCGATTTTCATTAAATTAATCCCTAAACTGCTACCTTCTGCTTTTGATGACAATAGAGTGAACTAAATCCTCTACAAAACACTTAAAAAGGCACTATAAGAAAAATTTATAGTGCCTTTTAGTACTTATTTAATATAATGTAAACCAGTTGATTATATTGTATTATTCTAACCAAAACTTAAAGTCTTTTACTCGCTCCCTACTTACTATGATTTCTTGGTTATTATACTTGTTCAACTTAATATTTAATCGGGAATTGGTGTAAGAAACAATGTCTTTTATATGATTTATGTTTACATAATATTTTCTACTTACCCTAAAGAATATTTTTGGAGAAAGTTCATCTTCCAAGTTTTCCAAGGTAGTATCCAGCAAATGATTTCGACCATCAATAGTAGCCGCATACGTTCCTTTGTTTTCACTATAAAAACACTCTACCTCTTCCGCATTGATAATCTTTATATGCTGTCCTACCCTTGTTGTAAATCTTCTTTTATATTCTCTCTCAACTGGGTTTCCAAGAAGCTTTTTTATATCATTAAAATCGAGTGATATTTTTTGGTTTTTTGGTTTTAAATCCTGGTATTTCTTTACTGCGTTTTCCAACTCTTCATCATCAATTGGCTTCAACAAATAATCAATGCTATTTAGCTTAAAAGCTTGTAGTGCATATTCATCATAAGCGGTTGTAAAAATGATGGCGCTATGTACTTCTACTTCGTCAAAAATCTCAAAACAAAGTCCATCCGATAATTGAATATCTAAAAAAATCAAGTCTGGATGTTCATTGTTTTGAAACCAATTAATAGACTCTTCAACAGAATGAAGCATGGTAGAAACCTCAACTCTTAAATCATCCAACAAACGAGACAATCGTCTTGCAGCTGGCTTTTCGTCTTCTATAATTATTACGTTCATTTATTTTGATTCTTGAAATTAAAATACACTTACCTTATTTCTTCTATTTTATCTTTTCCTAACTTCTATTTTCATGAAATTCAGATTCATCTTTTTCCATAATTTCTTTAATCTTACGGTTTTCCCATTCTTTAAAAAAGACATTGTTTTTACCAAAAATTCCTAACCCATGAAATCCAATTCCTATTCCCCAAAAAAATGCCGTGGCAAAATGACCATATTGAAAAAAACTTTCATTTTGATTTAAATTTATGATAATCATTGTCCAAAGAAATATATTTACTGCCATGTACCAAAATAAATGCCAATAGAATCCTTTAATTTCCTTTACTCGTTTTTCAGCTCTTAAAAAACGTTCCTCTTCTGAATAATCTCGCTCCATTACTATATCTTTTAACTATTAAAATTGTCCTTGTCCATATACTCACGTATCTTACGTTCTTCCCAATCAGAATTGTTTCCCATAACTACAAATCCATGAATAATTACACTTAACACCCCTGCTACTAAAGGATACCAAAACCACTGATAGTCCCAATAAGTCGTATAATTGATAAATATTAAAAATAGAATCGCCAAACAAATTACCAGTGTGTGAATATAAAATCTCTTGATTGCATCCACACGTTTTTTTGCTCTTATATATGTACTGTTTTCTTGTCTATTATCTGTTTCCATGTTAATTAGTATTATTTATTGTCTTTGTCTATAAGCTCTTGTATTTTCCGTTTTTCCCATTCTTTAGAGAAAATATCTTTTATCCCAAACACTCCTAGCCAATGTGCTAGTATTCCTATCCCCCAAAAAATTGCAGTAGCATAATATCCATAGCCCATTCCCCAAAATCCATATTGGGAAAAACTTGGAACTTCATTTAAATTTATTAGAGTTATTATTCCTAGTATGTTTGCAAGTACATACCAAAACAAATGCTTATAAAATCCTTTGATATCTTTAACTTTTTTTTCTGCTCTTAAATAGTGCTCTTCTTCAGAATAGTCTTTCTCCATCTATATCTGTTTTAATAATTAGAATTGTCGTTATCCATATACTCTTTAATTTTACGTTTTTCCCACCTTTTTGAAAAAATACCTTTTATCCCAAACACTCTTATCCAATGGGAAAAAATCCCAAGCCCCCAATAAAAAACAATAGCAAAATGTCTATATTGAAAAAAACTTTCATTGTCATCCAATCCATTATATGTCATAATTAAAATGAACATGTTTACAACTACATACCAAAACAAATGCCAATAGAACCCTTTTAAATTTTTTACCCTTTTCAGCGTTAATAAATACCGTTCTTCTTCAAAATAGTCTTGTTCCATGGCTCTCAAAATTTATGCCCCTTATCCTTGTCCATTAATTCATTAATCTTGCGCTCTTCCCAACCATTGGCATATCCAAAGACTATATAAGCATGAATAATAATACTAATTCCCATTCCTACAACAGGAAACCAAAACCATTTAAAATTCCAATAGGTAGTATAATTTATAAATATCCAAAATGGTATTAGAACTATATAAGTTAAAATATGGGTATAAAAACTCTTCAACTTTTCAACACGTTTTTTTGCTTTGAGATATTTATTTTCTTCTGAACATACTGTTTTCATGATTTTATTTTTTAACGATTCCTATCTTTTTCCATAATCTCGCGAATCTTACGATCTTCCCAATCAGAACCATATCCAAATACTGTAAATGCTTGTATTACGACTCCTAATCCCCAACCAAACATTGGGTAATAAAACCATTTATGATCCCAACTTGTACGATAATTTATAAATATTAAAAATGGAATCACAACACAATATGCAATCAAATTTCCATAAAAACCTTTGATGTCATCAACACGTTTTTTTGCTCTAATATATTTAGCACTGTCGTTTATATAATCCGTTTTCATTTTTTTAATTTTTTGTGTTAATAATGGTAATCTCACCTTAAACACTTGGTTATCGCTCGTAATCATCACCTTGTCATTAGTGATTAAACTATACCGTTGGTTAATGTTCTTTAGTCCAACCTTTGTACTTTTTTCAAATGATGTTTTAGGACTAATGTTATTCTCTACAGCTAAATACCCATTCTCTTCATATATCCTGATCTTTAAGGGGTTTTTAGAGGTTATTGCATTATGTTTTACTGCATTTTCCAACAGTAATTGTAATGAGAGGGGTACAATTTTTAATTCTGGGTTACTCACTGTATCTGGAATATTAAAATCTATTCCGTCTTCAAATCGCATTTTAAGCAAGTCCATATAGGATTTGGCAAACTTTAACTCCTCCTCTAATGAAATTAAATCTTTGTCCTTTTGCTCCAATACATATCTGTATACTTTGGACAGTTTTGTGGTGAATTTTTCTGCTGCCTTTGGATTTTCACCAATCAAAGAGGTCAATACATTTAAACTATTGAACAAAAAATGTGGGTCTAATTGATTTTTTAAGGATTCAAACTTTGCAGATTCTGTTTTTGCAACAATCTGGGATTCCTTTACTTTCTTTTGTTGATACCTATTATAGAAATAAATAGAATGACCTATTGTTACCATTATTAAGGTTATCCACAATCCAAATTGGTAGTTTTTAATGCTTTCACCTTCAATGAACTTTTCAAAAGTTTTCCCACCAAAAAACATTTCGGTGAACATATTAAGAAAGAACAGTCCTATTAAAGTAAATACAACCGAACCCGTTACACCGATAATAATTCGTTTAATTTGCTCTTTCTCTTTCCAAGTTCTTTTTTCTAGATAATCAAAGTAAGAGATATTTATAAACCCCAACACAAATGCATACAACTGGTAAACACCAAAGTTTAATAGGAAGTCATTAAATGTATTGAACTTAAATCCTCCATAAAGACCATTACCGATCAGAAATATGATTGTACCTATTCCAAAAAAAAGTAATATTATTTTAATCTGTTTATTCATTGTCAAATTTTCATTTACAAGTAGCAACCACCTCTATTGCTCTTTCTTTTCCCCAATTAGGATGAAAAGGAGATTCTGGCTTAAAGTTATCAAAAAGTTCTAAGGAACGTTCTACTTCTTTACAAAACGGACTGGTGTCTTGTTTAAAATAGTTTGCAGAACCAATATCCCATTCTGCCTTAGATAAAACCACTCTTGGATTTTTAGGAGCCATGGTCATTGCTTTAGCATACAATGATATAATTTTTGGCGAAAGTGTCATCCCATAAGTAGCGCCATCAAAAGCAAGCCATGCGGTGTGTATCATGGCTTGTTGCACCATAATCTCCACATTGTCTGGCGATATCGTTTTTGCTATATCCAACGCTTCTTGTGCCTTTCCCAATAGCTGCGTAAGTTTGCCCTTGTCTTGTTCCGTAAAAGCTGCAAATGTATTTATTTGAGCAACATAGTAATGGGGCAACCAATTGTCCATTTCTGCCATGGAAATACGTTCAAAAAGATTAGAAGCTTCTGTGCTGTTCCCTTCTGCCCATAATTGAAAAGCTTTCTGCATTCCTTTGGTATATTGGTCCTGTGCACTAATGGTTGTTGCTATAAAAAAAAGTAGTAAAGTGATTGTTTTTTTCATGACTGTTCGTTATTTGATTAATATATGACAAAGATGCTTTAAGAGTTTCTTTATTAATAAAAACAATTACCGAACTGTAGTTTTCACAGTCTGGATTGCATTCATCTAGTTTTTTGTTGCAAGTCCAGATTGGGACAATTATGATATTTGGGTAGAGATGAACGCCATACGCATGGCTCTGGATTTTCATTTTGGACCCTATCCTTGGCGGAAAATTGAGGAGTAACGGTAAAGGGTTTTAAAACCCCAATCACACTCAAGGAGGAAAAATTCGTTCAAAAATTGTAATTTTGTCATAGAAAGTCTTAATGCTAAATGGAGGAAAATAAATCCACAAGAATAAACAAATATTTAAGTGAAGTTGGCTACTGTTCCCGTAGGGCAGCCGATAAATTAATAGAACAAGGAAGAGTTACCATAAACGGCGTTGTTCCTGAAATGGGCACTAAAATTGTTGCCGAGGATGAAGTCCGTGTAAATGGAGAGCTAATTTCCAAACCAACAGAAAAACCTGTCTATATTGCTTTTAACAAACCCATTGGTATTGTTTGCACCACAGATACAGGAGTGGAAAAAGACAACATTATAGATTTTATTAGCTATCCTAAACGTATTTTCCCCATTGGCAGACTGGACAAACCTAGTGAAGGGCTTATTTTCTTAACCAATGACGGTGATATTGTAAACAAAATCCTCCGTGCCAGAAATAATCATGAAAAAGAATATATTGTTGCCGTAAACAGGCCCGTTACAAAAGACTTTATTCAAAAAATGAGTGGCGGAGTACCCATTTTGGATACCGTTACAAGAAAATGCAAGGTGGAGCAAATTGATAGAAACACCTTTAGAATTATTTTGACACAGGGTTTAAATAGGCAAATTCGCAGAATGTGCGAGCATCTAGATTATAGGGTTATACGATTACAGCGTGTCCGTATCATGAACGTTTCCTTAGATATTCCTGTTGGAAAATGGAGGCACTTAACTCCTGAAGAGTTAAAAGGCATCAACAAATTAGTGGCAACATCAGCTAAAACATATGAAAAATAAATCCATACTTCTATATGTACATTCCACATTCCTATAAAAACGAAAACATAGAAGAAGTTAAAAGTTTCTTAGAACAGAACAGTTTTGGCATTCTAGTAAATCAAGTTGATGGCAAACCATGGGCCACACATATTCCTTTAGAATTGGATACCGATGAAAATGGAAAAGATATTTTAGTGAGCCATATTTCCAAAGCCAATCCACAATGGAAAGCATTTGAAAATCAAAAAGAAGTATTGTGCATTTTTAACGGTCCCCATTCTTATATATCCTCATCATGGTACAAAGAAGAGGAAGTCCCAACTTGGAACTATATAGCTGTGCATGTCTATGGCTCTATAAAAATTCTTAGTGAAATAGAAGTTTTGGCTTCTATGCACAAATTAGTGGACAAATATGAAAAAGGTTCCAAAGAACCCATTTCTATTGATAATCTATCAGCCAAAACCATGAGACAAATAAAAGGTGTGGTGGGTTTTAAAATTGAAATCAAAGAAATACAGGCAGCCTACAAACTTTCTCAAGGTAGATCAGAAGATCATCCCAAAATTATTGATGAACTGGAAAAAAATATAGATACAGGCAGTACCATTATTGCCAAAGAAATGAAAAAATAAATTCATTATCTTTAAAAGACAAAACTATACCAGATGTTACACAATAAATTTTGGCAAGGATTCTTTGCATTGGCTCCGTTTATATCTTTTTTCTTAATCATGATTGGGTATTTTTTCTTTATGTACTCCATCTTCACCAATCTTCCACAACTGGAACAAGGGGGGCAGCCTCCCATGGCATTTTGGAGAGGTTTTGGCGCCTTCTTTATTATGATTTTCTTAGTGATGTTTATTTGTTTGGGTAGCCTTATTTTTTATATTGTACATGCCATACAAAACCCAAATCTTAAAGAGAACAATATGGTTTTGGTATGGGTACTGCTTTTCATTTTTGTTAGTGGCATTGGGCAACTTATCTATTGGATTATAGAAATAATCGGTAAAAGAAAGGAAAAAATACTTATTGAATAGTGTGGACTGTTATTAGTACAAGACACCCTCTCTGAGCCTCTCAACTCAGAAAGGAATGTAATGTACTGCACAGTTCTGTTAATCTTCAATTTATTGACCAGCCATTTTTTATATAGCCATCGTTCTCCACAAGCATGATTCATCAATTTAAAAAAACGAGTTTTTAAATTGATGTAACCAACTTCCAAAATGAAAGTTAAGCCTTTTAAAAAGGCTTAAATATGTTTAAATGATTTTTCTTAAAAAGGTGATTCTTATGTATATAGGTTAAGGTTTATGACTTGGGTTTATACCACAAGGTAGGTAATGTTTTAATGAAACAACCATTTTTTCGATGAAGTGTATTCAAAAAACTATTGTTCAATACCTTACAATCAAATTCAACCTATCTCATAACTATATTAAAATCAATATTTTATATGTAAAAACCTCTGTGAAGAATTATGAAAATATCCTATAAGAGGTTTTCTTCCTTTTTAATGAATAATAGGCTATAAATTATCTAATTGATTGCTGGTACCGTCTTTACTGATAGTCCAAAAGAAACCTACAAAAAAGAAGCTATCAGTTGAGGGTGTCAGTGCTCTACGATTAAATATACCATCAGTGCTTGGTGTTCTTGAATATTGATACCCATTAACGTTTTTTAAACCAAGTGCATTGCTTACAGAAATAAACAATATTTTCTGAGGTGAAATTAAATAGGCCCAGTTAATACTCAGGTTATTATATGACTTTGTCTTTTCTGCTAAAAAACCAGCTGTATTTGGATTGTCATAAGGTCTTCCAGAACCGTAGCTGTATGATATACCTACTTGGGAACGTAAGTCTCCAATCCAATATTTGGTGACTAATGAAAGGCTGTGGTTTGGGGCAAAATTTGGTGTAGCTTTCTCTCTAAAGTTTCTATAATCCCGCTCTGTATTTAAATAAGAATAGGAAAACCAATAATCCAAGTTTTTTATGCTCTTGTTGTCTCTCCAAAAAATATCCAATCCACTAGCATAACCACTTCCTAAATTGTTATAATTTGAATTAAATTGAGCAAGCTCAGTATCATACTTAATCAAATTATCATAATCCTTATAGTATGCTTCTGCCCTAAATGTTGTGCCATCACCAATATGTTGATAATTTAAAATATAGTGTGATGTTTTTTCTGGACTCAGCGTTTGATCATATTTTAAGTAATTATTTAGCGGATTCTGATAAAAATCTCCGTAGGCCAAAGAGAACTGTCCTTTTTCACTGCTTTTGTACGCTAAAGAAACTCTTGGAGAAACCATAGATTCATCTAAAACCTGACTATGCTCTGCTCTAAGTCCCAACTTCATGGCAAAATCATTGTTAAAGAAAATATCTGCCTCTGTAAATGCAGAAGCAAATTGTTCGTTATAACCACTATTAAAAGTAAAATCTTCATTACTTATAAAAGAGTCTTCATACTTGGTCAGAAAATATTCTGCCCCAAAACTTATATTAAATCGATTATTAAAACTCTTCTTTATTTTTGCTTTAATATGAGATGCTGTTTCCGTAGAATTAATATTATTCTCCTCTATTTTAATTTTATTTGTGTCATGGGAAATACTGGCACCTGTAAACAAAGTCCAATCATTTTCAAAAAAATGTTTATACGAAGAATTCAAATAGACATTATTGTTCTTTAAACTAAACCGAACGTAATCATCATAATCAATATCTTCTTGCTCTATATCCAAATTGGAATGGGAAAAACCTGAATACAATTTAAATATACTACGCTCGCCCTTGTTCCTATAGATAGCTTCACCAGAAATGCTTTCATAAGGCTTGTTCCAACGAACACCTTTATTGGAAGGAATTAAGGTTTCATATGGCGCCAGGTTAACATAATTGGTATTAATGCTCAATGATTGATCTCCCCATATTTTTGTGTGCCCTACTCCACCGCCAATGGACATTAAAGAAAAATCTGTTTTTTCTTGATCTGGAACGTCTGTAGTGTTCAATAATAGAATACTGGATAATGCTTGTCCATATTCAGCTGAATAACCGCCTGTACTAAAAGTGATACCCTTAAAAAGAAAAGGAGAAAATCTTCCTCTAGTAGGAACGTTATTTGCTGTTGGGCTAAAAGGTTTAAATACTCTTAAGCCATCAATAAAAATCTGTGTTTCCTCTGCATCACCACCACGGACAAACAATCGCCCATCTTCACTTACTGTAGAAGTTCCAGGAAGGGTTTGCAAGGCTCCCACAAAATCTCCTACTGCACCGGCAGTGGTAACAATATCCAACGGTTTTAATACAGATACTTTGGAGTTGTCTCCCGCTTTAAAAGCACCTGCTGTTAAAGTAACACCTGTTAAGGTATTCATTGCCTCTACCAATTGTATTTTTAAATCTTTAAAGAAAGAGACATCACCAAGTTCATAATGAGTTTCATAAGAAATCATAGAAATGATTAATGTTTGATTACCTATCTCAGTGATTTCAAAATAAAAATGTCCGTTATCGTCGGTAGAACTTCCATCATACGTTCCTTCTAAATAGACATTTGCACCGACTATAGGTACGTTCTTATTATTGGTCACTGTTCCAGATATGGAGCTTTGTGCATAACCCAATGAAGTAAGCAAAATGGTGAAAATAATTAATACATAGTTTTTCATGATTGTTCGTTTTTTTGATATGACAAAATTGATAACTAAGCAATCAAAAATCAATTATGATTTACCGAACCGTCATTTTTTCAGACTGAAATGAAGATTGAAAATGGAAATACAACTCAGTATCTATAATCAACAATTCAGCACATGAGATTTCCATAGACGCCACTCCATTCGCATCTTTGAG
>CAYNLI010000048.1:0-19259 GCA_964398035.1 uncultured Flavobacteriaceae bacterium
AAAAGCCCTTATTTAAATAAGGGCTTTTTTTATATATTCATATTCGGAAACTTTATTCTTTCAACAAACCTTTTATTCTCATAAAATTTTCATCATCACCTAAAGCTCCATAGATATTTTTTAATTGGCTTAATATTGCTTGGCTATCAGCGTTTGATTTTAAAGCATCTTCCAATACTTTGGACGCAACAACAAATAAATCATCTTTTTCTTGCTTAAGTGCATCGTACCTATCCAAATCAGCCCTTTTTCTAGACATAGACAAATCATTCATCTCATCTATCAAGCCATTACCTTCGTTCACATACGTAGTAGAAAGGTTTAAATATGCATTTATATAATCTGGCTTAATTTCCAAAGCTTTTTTGTACGCAATTCTTGCTTCTTCAATATTTCCTTGTTCCATGTTTATTACACCAATATTATATTGCAAATCAGCATTCTCTGGAGCAAGACTTGATGCCTCTGCCATTAAGATCTTAAATTTATCTTTATCCCCTAACTTATAAAATAAATTAGCATGATTTAAAATAAGGTTCACATCGTTTGGGTTGTCTGCCCTAGCAACTTCATACGCCTCCAAAGCTTTATCATCCTGACCTAGTTGAGAATAGATAAGTGCCATATTCTTTACTATTTCCGCCTTTTTAGAAGGGATTTTCTCATCTTTGGGGTCAGAGTAGGAACCAGATTTAACCATTAAATCTCTTTGCAGCTTATCCATTTCCTCAACCTCACCAGACTCAACATTAACAGCTGTATATTTTATACCGCCACCATCATAACCAACAGTTTTAAGTTCATCATAATATTTTAAAGCATCTTCATAATGTCCACCATTAACAGCACTACTAGATGCATAATATAAATAAGACGTATCCTTTGGACTTAGCCTATAACTCAAGTATAATTTTTCGCCTGCTTCTTTAAACATTTTATTGTTATTGTCTTCAACTGCTGCATTTACCAAATCAGGCACCAAAACTTCTATTCGCTGCTGTGTTTCATCTGTATATTTTGATTTCCCACTTTTTTCCTCCAAATCAACTACTTTATTAAAAGAAGTAGCAGCTTCATCAAAATCTTTTATATCACCTTTTTTTGCTAATTCTGCATATGTTTTACCTTTTAAAAAATAATATAGGGTTTTAGTTTTTTCATCAGCAGCCTCTATCAAAGAAGAAGCACTTTCCAATGCAGATTTTGCAGCCGTGGCATCACCAGCTTTAAGAGCCTTATCTGCAGCTTTAAGTTCAGATTTTTGAGAAAATCCGACTATAGTAAAAGACATAGCCGCCAATATTAAAATTTTAGTTTTCATCTTTAAATTTAATTTGTGTGTAATTAGTGTTTATTTATTCTTCTTCGGATTCCTCATTATCATTATCAAGAGCCGTGCCATCTTCTTCATTCACTTCAACATCCATAACCTCAGCATCCTCCTTTGTCTCTTCATCTTCTTTCATCACTTTGGCTACTGCGGCAATAGAATCGTTTCCTTTAATATTGATGAGTTTTACCCCTTGCGTTGCTCTTCCCATGACTCTTAAATCCTCTACACTCATTCGTATGGCTATACCAGATTTATTGATAATCATTAAGTCATCAGAATCTGATACATTTTTTATAGCAACCAGTCCACCCGTTTTCTCGGTAATAGAAATTGTTTTGACCCCTTTACCTCCTCTATTGGTAATTCTGTAGTCATCTATACTGGATCGCTTTCCATATCCATTGGCAGAGACCACTAGAATCTCTTCATCCAAATCATGAACGGAGACCATACCTATCACTTCATCATTCTCATTAGCTAGCCTTATTCCCCTAACACCAGAGGCTCCTCTTCCCATTGGTCTAGTCTTACTTTCTTCAAACCGAATAGCTTTTCCTGATTTAAGGCCCAAGAAAATTTGACTGGTTCCAGTAGTAAGTTTAGCTTCCAATAATTCATCCCCATCTTTTATACCTATGGCATTGATACCGTTTTGGCGCGGTCTGGAATATTGTTCTAAAGAAGTCTTTTTAACAGTTCCCTTTTTAGTGGCCATAATAACATAATGGCTATTTACATATTTCTCATCCTTTAAATCTTGGGTACAAATAAATGCCTTTACCTTATCATCGTTTTCTATATTGATAAGGTTTTGGATAGCTCTTCCTTTAGATGTCTTGCTGCCTTCGGGAATTTCATACACGCGCATCCAGAAACATTTTCCTTTTTGTGTAAAGAACAGCATATATTGGTGGTTAGTGCCTACAAACAAATGCTCAAGAAAATCTTCACTTCTTGTTGAAGTAGCTTTTTGACCAACTCCTCCTCTATTCTGTGTTTTATATTCTGTAAGAGGTGTTCTTTTTATATAACCTGCATGAGAGATAGTGATAACCACTTGCTCATCTGGAATCATATCCTCTATACTAAGGTCTCCGCCTGCAAAATTAATTTCTGACCTTCTCTCATCACCATATTTGTCCCTGACCACTAAAAGCTCATCTTTTATGATTTGCATTCTACGATCTTTACTAGCCAAAATATCTTTCAGCTCCACAATGGCCTTCATTATTTCATCATACTCAGACCTTAACTTATCTTGCTCTAGACCAGTAAGCTGTCTAAGTCTCATTTCTACAATAGCCTTGACCTGTATTTCTGAAAGCTTAAACCTTTCTTGTAACTTTTCACGAGCTTCGTCTGTATTGGACGATGCCCTTATTATGGCAATTACCTCATCAATATTATCTGAGGCTATGATAAGCCCCTCTAATATGTGTGCTCTATCTTCTGCTTTTTTAAGTTCGTATTTGGTTCGTCTTACAACAACTTCATGTCTGTGCTCAACAAAATAATGAATCATTTGTTTTAAATTCAACAACTCTGGCCTTCCATTGACCAAAGCAATATTGTTAACACTAAATGACGTTTGTAAAGCTGTATACTTGTATAATGTGTTCAATACAATATTAGGGATTGCATCTCGCTTAAGAATGTATACAATACGCATTCCGTTCCTATCAGATTCATCACGTATATTGGAAATACCCTCAATCTTTTTATCATTGATCAAATCAGCGGTTTTCTTTATCATATCCGCCTTATTCACTTGATAAGGGATTTCTGTGACAATAATACTCTCCTTGCCCTGTACTTCTTCAAAAGTAGCTTTAGCTCTCATCACCACTCTACCTCTACCTGTATGGAATGCTTCTTTTACACCATCATAACCATATATAATTCCTCCTGTAGGAAAATCAGGAGCCTTTATATAGGTAATCAGTTCATCAATTTCAATATCATTATTCTCAATATAGGCTATAGTACCATCTACAACTTCAGATAAATTATGTGGAGGCATATTAGTAGCCATACCAACCGCAATACCAGAAGCGCCATTGATTAGTAAGCATGGTATTCTTGTAGGCAATACAGTGGGCTCTTCCAATGAATCATCAAAATTTAATTGATGATCAACAGTATCCTTGTCTATATCTGCCAACATTTCATCGGCAATCTTTCGCATACGCGCCTCTGTATAACGCATTGCAGCAGGACTATCACCATCTACAGAACCAAAATTTCCCTGTCCATCTACTAACATGTAGCGAAGACTCCACTCTTGTGCCATACGAACCATAGCATCATAAACAGATGTATCACCATGTGGGTGATACTTACCCAAGACTTCACCCACAATACGAGCAGATTTTTTATGGGCACTACCAGATCTAACACCCAGCTCATGCATACCGAACAGTACCCTTCTATGAACAGGTTTTAAACCGTCCCTGACATCTGGTAACGCACGTGACACAATGACCGACATTGAATAATCAATGTAGGCAGACTTCATTTCATCTTCTATATCTATAGGAATTAACTTCTCTCCTTCGGCCATACTAAACTTAATAATTATACAGGTTAAAAAATCAAGCCAATATACGGAAATTGGCACCCACCAAAGCATATACAAAAGAGTTTATTACATAATTTATCAACACTTAATCACACACTGTTCAATTAATCAACTAATTCCCATTTTCAATAACAATTCACTGTTTTTTCGTCAATTCTGACATGTTTATCGAATATGGGAACGGTATTTGCGTTAGATACAGGAAGATTTACTATTTTTATTGTTGAAAAGGATTTTTATGGATGATAATTTTTCCCCAAGAGTTAAAGATGTGATAGCCTACAGTAAAGAAGAGGCACTAAGGCTTGGCCATGACTTTATTGGTACTGAACACCTTATACTGGGACTTCTAAGAGATGGTAATGGCAAAGCAATAAGTATTTTAGATGCTTTGGATGTAGATTTGGATCACTTGAGAAGAAAAGTAGAAATACTTAGTCCAGCAAATTCTAATTCTGAAAACATTCAGAAAGACAAAAAAAACCTTCACCTCACCAGACAAGCGGAGCGTGCTTTAAAAACAACTTTTTTAGAAGCTAAATTGTTTCAAAGTTCATCAATAAACACAGCACATCTGTTATTGTGTATTTTGAGGAATGAAAATGACCCTACAACCAAATTGCTCCACAAATTAAAAGTGGACTATGACGGTGTCAAAGAACAATTTAAATCCATGATAACAAGTGATGATGATTATATGGATACTCCTACTGCTGAATCTTTTCCAAGTGATTCTGATGAAGCAAATGAAGGAAAAGAAAGTACTTTTGGCGCCACAACAAGTCAAAAAGGAAATAAAAAATCCAAAACCCCAGTTCTAGATAATTTTGGAAGGGATCTTACTCGAATGGCAGAAGATGATAAGTTGGATCCTGTTGTTGGTAGAGAGAAAGAAATAGAAAGAGTTTCTCAAATTTTAAGCAGAAGAAAAAAGAACAACCCAATGTTAATCGGTGAGCCAGGTGTTGGTAAAAGTGCCATTGCAGAAGGTCTTGCCCTTAGAATCATCAATAAAAAAGTTTCTCGTATTCTATACAATAAACGTGTAGTAACATTGGATTTGGCATCATTGGTCGCAGGCACAAAGTACAGGGGACAGTTTGAAGAACGTATGAAAGCCGTTATGAACGAGCTGGAAAAGAACGATGATATCATTTTATTTATTGATGAAATACATACTATTGTAGGTGCAGGTGGTGCAACTGGAAGTTTAGATGCATCAAACATGTTTAAACCTGCATTGGCAAGAGGTGAAATTCAATGTATTGGAGCAACAACTCTTGACGAATACAGACAATATATAGAAAAAGATGGTGCGTTGGAACGCCGTTTTCAAAAAGTGATAGTAGAACCCACAACAGTGGAAGAAACCATTGAGATTTTACAAAATATCAAGGGTAAATATGAGGAACACCACAATGTGAATTATACAGATGAGGCCATTATTGCATGTGTTAAGCTTACCAATAGATATATGACAGATAGGTTTCTTCCAGACAAGGCCATTGACGCACTGGATGAATCAGGTTCTAGGGTGCACATCATCAATATGGATGTTCCCAAACAAATACTGGAACTAGAAAAGCAATTGGAAGATGTTAGAGAGCACAAAAACACTGTAGTTAAAAAACAGAAATACGAAGAAGCTGCTAAGTTAAGAGATGACGAAAAAAGACTGGAAAAGGAACTAGATATAGCCCAAGAACAATGGGAGGAAGAAAGTAAACTACATAGAGAAGTTGTCAGTGAAGACGATGTTGCCGATGTCGTTTCCATGATGAGTGGTATTCCTGTAAATAGAATTGCCCAAACAGAAAGCAACAAGCTTGCTGAATTGCCCAATTTACTAAAAAGTAAAGTTATTGGTCAAGATGAAGCAGTCGAAAAGGTCGCAAAAGCAATTCAAAGGAATAGAGCTGGTCTAAAAGATCCAAATAAACCTATAGGGTCATTTATATTTTTAGGGCAAACTGGTGTTGGCAAAACACAACTTGCTAAAGTATTGGCAAATGAATTATTTGATTCTGAAGAAGCACTCATAAGAATAGATATGAGTGAATACATGGAGAAATTTGCTATATCTAGATTAGTTGGTGCGCCTCCAGGATATGTAGGCTATGAAGAAGGTGGGCAATTAACTGAAAAAGTACGTCGTAAACCATACTCTGTAATACTTTTGGATGAAGTTGAAAAAGCGCATCCTGATGTCTTCAATATGTTATTGCAAGTTTTAGACGATGGTTTTTTAACGGATAGTCTTGGAAGAAAGATTGATTTTAGGAACACTATTATTATAATGACATCCAATATTGGCGCAAGACAACTAAAAGACTTTGGACAAGGTGTTGGTTTTGGTACTTCAGCTAAAAAATCACAGGCAGATTCTCACCAGAAAGGTGTTATAGAAAATGCATTAAAGAAAGCGTTTGCTCCAGAATTTTTAAATAGAATTGATGATGTAATTGTTTTTAATTCACTTGAAAGAGAACATATTCATAAAATTATAGATATTGAACTGAATAAGCTTTTTGAACGAATCAAAGATATTGGGTATACTCTTAATCTTAGTGATAAGGCAAAAGATTATATAGCTGATAAAGGTTTTGACAAACAATATGGTGCTAGACCATTAAACAGAGCAATTCAAAAATATATAGAAGATGCTTTAGCTGAAGAAATTGTGAATTCCAAGTTAGAAGAAGGAGATACTATTTTTATGGATTTGGATAAGAAAAAAGAAGAGCTTACCATTAAAATAAAAAAAGAAACTAAATCTTCTAAAACAGAATAGTTTTTCAATAGAAATTACAAATACCTAAGAGAGTCAAAGCCTGACTCTTTTTTTTGCCCTATAAATTAAGAGTAGGAAATGAAATACAGTCATCATTTTAAAAATCCATATAAACGATATTTAAGCTTTTAATCTATTATTTTTCAATATCCCTTATCATACTTCTACTTTCGTATCGAGACATTATAATACACTAAAATGAAGATTGGAAAAACAAAGAATACCCTTGTCGTAAGGGAATATCATTTAGACATAGGAGTCGTTCAAGTTTTTGATAACTATATGGTTTCCAACATAAATGAAGGAGCCACACTCACCTTAGAAAGAGCCTATCAAATAATAGGAATTGCAGAAATACACTTTAGGGACAAAAATTTTGGGTACATAAGTTTGCGCCAAAATTCATATGCCGTGGATCCAACTATATATAACTATATAAGACAAATAGAGAATTTAAAAGCTTTTGCTATCGTTTCTGTCAAAGAAATTGATATGCATAATTTTAATATTGAAAAACTTTTTTATAAAAAACCGATGAAATTTTTCATTAAATATGAAAATGCTTTGACTTGGGTAAAAAGACGTGTTAAGAGTAGTTAATCCACTTCTTCTTTTTCTGATTGTGGCTCTTCATTTAGCACTTCAAAAAGACTAATATAGGCTTCCCCTAAATAGTCAATGATTCTTGAAGCTGTCAAGGCTTGGTATCCATATTTTTCAACAGCAATATCAGCTGCTTTCCCGTGTAGATATACACCAAAAATTGAGGCTTTCAAATGCTCATATCCCTGGGCAATTAAACCTGTGATGATACCTGTAAGTATATCTCCACTACCTGCCGTGGCCATACCAGGGTTTCCAGTTGAATTGATATAACCAATATTTTCATATACAACCATGGTATGCGCACCCTTAATAATAAGTACGCAATCATATTTCTTAGAAAACTTCTTTGCTTTCTTTAATTTATCAAAATCATCTTTCCATTTGCCAACAAGTCGTTCTAACTCTTTTGGATGTGGAGTTAAAATTGTTTTAGGGGGTAATTCTTTTAATAATTTTTCTGATTCCGATAACAAATTCAATCCATCTGCATCAATGACCAAATGTCCTATATATTCCTTTAAAAAATTAGAGAAGGCTTTATTTGTGTTTTTTTTCATTCCCATTCCCATCCCAATG
Source organism: uncultured Flavobacteriaceae bacterium (assembly GCA_964398035.1). Lineage (GTDB taxonomy): Bacteria > Bacteroidota > Bacteroidia > Flavobacteriales > Flavobacteriaceae > Saonia. The sequence goes on from CAYNLI010000048.1 coordinate 7,885, forward strand.
CCCACTACAGAAGGTTTAAAATCATAGGCTATATTAGATATGAAATGTTCATTTTCATCTGTTATCACCATAATTTCTGGCAAAGTTGCCTGTAATGGCACATAGCCACAATCTGGCACATAAGCAGTAACAAGACCACTACCTGAATACAAACAAGCTTTTGATGCCAATATCACTGCCCCAATCTTCCCATGGCTTCCTCCTATAATTAAAGAATGCCCATAAGTACCTTTATGTGAAAATTTATCTCTTGGAATATACATGGACAATACTTCATTCTTCCCCATGTATTCATAGTCCGTTTTGGTGTTCAAAATATATTCTGCATTTAGACCTATATCCAAAACCTCCCATTGTTTAACATAAATACCGGTTTGTGGGAGAAAGTAAACCAGTTTTGGCAATTGGAAACATAGCACAAAACCTGCTTCAATTATTCCATTAGTATTTTCAGGATATTTATCCACATAAAGACCAGAAGGAATATCTATAGCTAAAATAAATGTTTCAGATTTATTCAAATGTTGAATCAAATTAACAACCCATTTATCTGGGGCTCTGTTTAATCCAATACCAAAAATAGCATCCACTATAATATCATCTTTACCAATTTTTGGAAGCTCACAATCTAAACTTAAAAAAGTAGGCCAAACCTTTCTATCTTTTAGACGTTCAAGATTTAACAAAAAATCCTTAGAACGTTTATCACTATAATTCACTACAAACACTTCTATATTGTAACCATGTTCCTGTAAATGTCTAGCAAGAGCTATTCCGTCTCCTCCATTGTTTCCTATACCACAAAATAAATGGATCTTAACTGGCGCTCCTTGCATTCTGCTGTCCATCCAATTAAAAATCTGTACTGCTGCTCGCTCCATGAGTTCATCACTTGCTATATCTTGCTTTTCAAGAGTAAAGGCATCGGCTTTATAAATTTGGTTAGCAGTAAAAATTTTCATCCAATAAAATTATTTAAGAAACGTTCCTGTTTTTGTATAATTAGATACAATTATTTGATTAGGTTACCAAATGTAGTACATTTGAATCTTTGTAAAAAGCATGTATTCTTATAGATTAAACATAAAAACTCTTTTTTCTTCATTGAACAATGGTTGTTCTAACATTTTCACCATTCGTACAATTACCCCATTGGGGTAAACAGCTATATTCATTCGTCCTATCATTTTTTTTGCATTGCATCAATTTTTTTTAATCCATTAACATAATGAAAGTTTTAAAATTCGGTGGCACTTCTGTTGCCAACGCCAACAATATTAGTTTAGTAAAAAATATAATTGTCGAATCCAATAGCGATAAAACCATAGTCGTGGTTTCTGCTTTTGGAGGTGTAACGGATCAACTAATACAAACTGCTAATCTTGCTTCTTCCCAAAACAAAGAATACCAAAACATTCTTGCAAATATTGAAAAAAGGCACTTAAACACAGTAAAAGAGCTTATTCCCATACAATTACAAAGTAAAGTGTTAAGTAAGGTGAAAAGCGAATTAAACACTTTGGAAACTTTATTAGAAGGCGCTTATTTAATTGGAGAAACACCGCCACAATTACTGGATAAAATAGTAAGCTATGGAGAATTATTGTCTTCCTATATTATTAGTGAATTTTTTATTGCTGAAGAATTAGATGCCATACACAAAGACAGTAGAGAGTTAATCAAAACTGATGAAATTCATGGAAAAGCGGCTGTAGATTTTGAACTTACAAACGCTAACTGCAAAGATTTTTTCTTAAATGACAACCATAACATCATTGTCCTTGGCGGGTTTATTTCATCTTCTGAAAATGGCAATCAAACTACATTGGGCAGAGGTGGGTCTGACTATACCGCAGCTATAATAGCTGGAGCTGTTGATGCTGAGGTGTTGGAAATATGGACGGATGTAAGCGGTATGTTTACTGCTAACCCAAAGATTGTAAAACAAGCCAAGCCTATTCCCCAAATTTCTTACGAAGAAGCAATGGAACTTTCTCACTTTGGAGCTAAAGTATTATACCCTCCTTCCATTCAGCCTGTATTATCAAAAGGGATATCAATCAATATAAGAAACACTTTTGAACCTCAAAGTTCAGGTACTTTAATTACAAAAAAACCTGACAATAAAGGAGAATCTGTTCGTGGCATTAGCCATATAGAGAATATTACATTACTGTCTTTAGAAGGACCAGGCATGGTAGGTATTCCTGGAATATCCAAACGTTTTTTTGAAATGCTTTCCTTGGAAGAAATCAGTGTAGTACTTATTACACAAGCATCATCTGAGCATTCAATATGCATTGGGATACTTAATACAGATGCTGAAAGAGCTGTAAATTCTTTGAGTAAATCTTTTGAATATGAAATTTCCCAAGGAAAAATAAAACCTATAATCATTGAAAATAATCTGGCTATCATAGCCCTTGTTGGAGATAATATGAAGAGCCATCAAGGTCTAAGTGGTAAAATGTTCAGTACGCTTGGGAGAAACAATGTCAACATTAGAGCAATTGCCCAAGGAGCATCAGAGCGCAATATCTCTGCAGTCATCAACACAAACGATGTTAAAAAAGCATTGAATGCATTGCATGAAGAGTTTTTTGAGGAGAATGTAAAACAACTCAACCTTTTTGTTATGGGTGTGGGGAATGTTGGTTCCAAATTTTTGAACCAGATAAAACAGCAAAAAGAATATTTAAAAGAGAATTTAAAATTGAATATCAGGGTTATAGGGATTTCAAATTCCAGAACCATGGCTTTTGATGAAAATGGAATCTCTCTAAAAAACTGGGAGACCACACTGGCAAGCGGTCAAAAAGCAGATAAAATTGAGTTTTTCAACACCATCAAAAAATTTAATTATCGGAACAGTATTTTTGTGGACAACACCGCAAGTCATGACGTGTCCAAAACCTATAATGAGTATTTAAAAAATAGTATTTCTATTGTTACCTGTAATAAAATTGCATGTTCATCAGAATACGAAAATTATAAGGAATTAAAAGAATTAGCAAGACAATACAACGCCCCTTTCTTATTTGAAACCAATGTAGGTGCAGGATTGCCCATTATTGATACGCTTAAGCATTTAATAGCTTCTGGTGATAGAATATTAAAAATACAAGCTGTTTTGTCTGGTAGCTTAAACTTTGTCTTTAATAACTTTAATGACAAAACCACTTTTCACGATGTGGTAAAACAAGCACAGGAAGAAGGTTATACAGAGCCAGACCCAAAAATTGATTTAAGTGGAATTGATGTCATGCGAAAAATATTGATCTTGGCTAGAGAAAGTGGCAACAAGTTGGATATTGATGAAATTAAAAACAAGCCTTTTCTACCACAAGAAAGCTTGGACACTAAAAACAATGAAGATTTTTTCTCTTCATTGAAGAAATATGAAAGCGATTTTCAAGAAATCTACAAGAATGCTGTTGAAGAGAATAGCAAGCTAAAATATGTGGCACAATTTGAAGATGGAAAAGCAAGTGTTGGTTTGCAACATATTCCAAAAGGACATGATTTTTACAATCTAGAGGGCAGTGATAATATAGTACTGTTCTATACAGAAAGGTATCCCAACCAACCTATGATAATAAAAGGTGCCGGCGCTGGTGCAGATGTTACCGCTTCCGGTATTTTTGCAGATATTATACGAATAGGTAATTTTTAATTATGGATGAAATAAAAATCTTTTGTCCTGCTACCATTGCAAATGTCTCCTGTGGCTTTGATGTTCTAGGAGTTGCCTTGGATGCTGTAGGCGATGAAATGGTGGTGAGAAAATCCAAAGAAAAAGGAGTCAAGATCACAAAACTTATTGGTCAAGACCTACCTACGGTAACCCATAAAAATGTTGCAGGTGTAGCGGCATTGGCATTATTGGAAGTAAGCGACTATGATGGTGGGATTGAAATTGAAATTTATAAAAAAATAAAAGCAGGTAGTGGCATTGGTAGTAGTGCCGCTAGTTCCACAGGAGCTGTTTGGGCAATAAATGAATTATTGGGAAAGCCATTTTCAAAACTGGAATTGGTGAAATTCGCAATGGAAGGAGAATATTTAGCCAGCGGTGTTCGTCATGCAGACAATGTAGCTCCTGCCTTATTTGGTGGTTTTACACTTGTAAGAAGTTATGCACCGTTAGATGTCATTAAAATAAACACACCCCAAAAACTCTATGCTACTGTTATTCATCCACAGATTGAAGTAAAAACTGCCGATTCTAGAAAAATTCTAAAGACAAACATCTCTTTACAGGATGGCATTAAACAATGGGGAAACGTAGGCGGATTGATTGCAGGGCTTTTCACTGAAGATTATGACCTTATAGGCAGGTCTTTGGAGGACCATATTATAGAACCGATCCGATCAATATTAATTCCTGAATTTGACAATGTAAAATCAGAATCTATAAAAGCTGGAGCACTTGGTTGTGGCATATCTGGTTCTGGTCCTTCTATATTTGCATTGAGCAAAGGAGAAGAAACAGCCAAAAAAGTAGCAGAGGCCATGAGAAAAGTATATGGAGGAATTGGAATTGATTTTGATATTCACGTATCTAAGATAAATCCAGTTGGAATAAAAATAATTGAATAAATGATTTTTTATAGCTTAAACAACAGTGCTCCCAAAGTTTCTTTTAAAGAAGCAGTTGTTAAAGGAATAGCACCAGATAAAGGGCTCTATTTTCCAGAGAAAATTGAAGCCTTGCCCGCTTCTTTTTTCAATGATATAGAAACTCTTTCTAACCAAGAAATAGCTTTTAAAGCTATTCATCAATTTGTAGGGGATGAAATTCCTGACAACACTCTAAAAGAAATTTTAGACGAGGTCTTGGATTTTGATTTCCCTATTGTGGAAATTGAAGAAAACGTAAGCACTTTAGAGCTTTTTCATGGACCAACCATGGCTTTTAAAGATGTTGGTGCCCGTTTTATGGCCCATTGCATGGGATATTTTTCCAAAACAAAACAAAATGAGGTTACTGTTTTAGTGGCAACCTCTGGAGATACGGGTGGCGCAGTAGCAAATGGTTTTTTAGGTGTAGACGGAGTTAAAGTTGTTATCCTATACCCTAGTGGAAAAGTAAGTGATATTCAAGAAAAACAATTGACCACACTTGGGCAGAACATTACAGCCATGGAAGTTGATGGTACTTTTGATGATTGCCAAAAAATGGTAAAAACTGCATTTTTAGATTCAGATTTAACTGGTAAAATGCAATTGACTTCTGCCAACTCTATAAATGTTGCGCGTTGGTTGCCCCAATTATTTTACTTTCTCTTTGCGTACAAACAGACAAGATCAAAAGGAAAAGAAATTATCTTTTCTGTTCCCAGTGGAAATTTTGGAAATATCTGTGCAGGAATGGTAGCTCAAAAATTAGGAATGCCCGTTAAACATTTTATTGCATCCACCAATGTTAATGATGTGGTTCCCAATTATATGATAAAGGGCGAGTATATTCCTAAACCTTCAAAAGCAACTATTTCCAATGCAATGGATGTGGGCGACCCCAGTAACTTTATTAGAATTCAGCATCTATACCAGAATGATTTAGAGAGATTATTGCAAAACCTTTCTTCTTATTCCTTTACCGATGAGGAAACAAAAAATGCCATGAGGCACATTTATAATGCATCTGGCTATATTGCTGACCCTCATGGAGCTGTTGGTTATTTAGGGCTTAAAAAATATCAAGAAAACCAATCAAACACCTATGGTATCTTTATGGAAACCGCCCATCCCGTAAAGTTTTTGGATGTGGTTAAAGATACTTTGGGCATAACACCAGCTATTCCTCCTCAGATACAGAAAGTAATGGGCAGAAAAAAGAAATCCATTACCATTTCTTCTTATGATGAGTTAAAGAATTATTTAAAAAATCATTAAGTAAACTTCCTAAAGGCAAGCCCACGAGGCATTAAGAAGAATCTTTTTTATATTCTGACACAGTCCCGAGTACTCGGGAAGGTATTAAACCCACAATGTGGAAATAAATATTAGACCTCATTTTTTGATTTCATTAATGCAGAAGCAATCACTTGGTGCATATCATAATATTTATATTCTGCCAATCGCCCTCCAAAAATAATTGTGCCCATATCTGCTAATTTTTTGTATTTAGCATACATAATATTATTTTTTGCGTCATTGATTGGGTAATAAGGTTCTTTATCTTCAGACTGCTCTACAGGGTATTCTTTTGTAATCACTGTTTTTTCTTGGGTGCCAAATTCAAAATGTTTATGTTCCAATATTCGAGTATAGGGAACTTCTTTATCCGTATAGTTCACTACAGCATTTCCTTGGTAATTTGGCTCCTTCAAAATTTCATGTTTAAACTCTAAACTTCTATATTCAAGTTTACCGTACCTATACCCGTAGAACTCATCAATTTTTCCTGTAAAGACTATTTTCTTTGCAAGACCTTCAAGTTCCTTTCTGTTTTTAAAATAGTCAACTTCTGTTTTGGTTTCAATTCCTTCCAACAACCCGTCAATCAACTTATTGTAACCTCCAATAGGTATTCCTTGATATTTATCATTAAAATAGTTATTATCAAAAGTATATCTAAGTGGTAACCTTTTAATAATAAATGCTGGTAGATTTACTGCCTTTCGACCCCATTGTTTTTCCGTATATCCCTTTATAAATTTCTCATATATCTCCGTACCTACCAATGATAAGGCTTGCTCTTCCAAATTTTTGGGATTAGCTACACCAGCTTTCTTTATTTGTCCCTCAATAATTTTCTTTGCATCTTCTGGTGCAATAACATTCCATAACTGATAAAAAGTATTCATGTTAAACGGCAAGTTATAAAGTTCTCCCCTATAATTTGCCAAAGGACTGTTTGTATATCTATTAAAGGGTACAAAACTATTAACATAATCCCATATCTTTTTGTCATTTGTGTGAAATATATGCGCGCCATATTTATGCACATTGATTTCTTCTATTTTTTCTGTATAAACATTACCCCCAAGATGTCCCCGCTTGTCTATAACCAAGCAGGTTTTTCCTTTTTTTGTAACCTCATGGGCAAAAACAGCTCCAAAAAGTCCGGCTCCAACAATAAGGTAATCATATTTCATACGCTACTATATATTTATTTGAAAGCTATATCCATACACCATGTAAAAAGAGATGCCCGTTTAACATCCTCAATTCTTTCATTTTCTCTGTCTACCAAAAACACCATTTACTTCCATGTGAGTTTAAAAAAACTGCTGTTAATATAACATAAAAACTAAACTATTATCTCAACAATATTATATTTGTACGGAATACAAATAAAAAAAATGACTCCCTTAGTTTATATTTCCCGTAATTATAAATTTTCCACAAATGCAGCCTCTAAACCTAAAACCGATTGTGAATCTATATTGAACAGCATAGGTTTTAAAAATTTGGGTTTTAAGCAAACTCAATATAAAAGTTCTGCTTTAGGAGCCATAATAAGTTTCTTGGGAATAAGCAAAGGGCTTTTTATTCTTCCCTATAAATCAACTATCTGCATTCAATATCCTTTAAGCAAGTTCTATAAATTGATTACAAAAATTGCAGTGCTTAAAAAATGCACCATCATATTGATTGTGCACGATGTAAAATCATTGATGGGAAAAAATAAGCATATTGCCCAAGAAATGAAAAAATTTTCCTGTGCAAATACCATTATTATCCATAACCACTCCATGGCACAATGGTTTATAAATCATGGTTCCAAAGCAAATTTAATTCCTTTGTACATGTTTGATTATTTATCTAACAACAATGATGCTCCAGAGCTAGGCAATAAAGCACAAAAAATATACGATATTGTATTTGCAGGTGGTCTAGGCTATGAAAAAAGTGCCTTTTTATACAAATTAGATGAAATAAAAAACTCCCATTATAAATTAAAACTCTATGGAAATGGTTTTAATAAGGATGTGGTCAACAAAACCAATTCTATTTTAGAGTACCAAGGGAGATTCTCCCCAGAAGAAGTATCTAAACATATTAAAGGGTCTTTTGGACTAGTATGGAATGGGAATGCTATTGAGGAATGTGCAGGAAATTTTGGAAACTATCTTTTATACAACAACCCACATAAAACATCTTTATATCTTTTATGCGGATTACCTATAATTATATGGGAAAAAGCCGCCATTGCCAGTTTTATTAAAAAGGAGGGTTTAGGAATCTGCATCTCTTCATTGGCTGAATTGAATTTCCTTTTACAGAATCTTAATACCGAAGAGTACCAACTTATGTTAAATAACGTGACCCAAGTCAGAAAAAAAATAATGTCTGGAGGATTCCTTAAAGATGCTGTAAAAAGAGCATTGGAAAAAACAACGTAATGGGTTATTATTTTTAATTTAAAAAAAAATGCATTCTTTAGCACTTTTAACATCCCTAACTCAAAGAGCAATACAATAGGGGATTACTGTTCTTTATTCCTCTATGATAGTATAAATTTCTATAAATTTGCGTAACCTATAATTAGGAAGAATGAAAAAAATAGCGCTACATAAAACCCATGAAGACCTAGGAGCTAAAATGGTTCCTTTTGCTGGTTATGATATGCCCGTTTCTTATGAGGGAATAAATATAGAACATGAAACAGTTCGTAATGGTGTTGGTGTGTTTGATGTATCTCACATGGGTGAGTTTCTAATTGAAGGTTCAAATGCATTGCCCCTTATTCAAAAAGTAACTTCTAATGATGCCTCAAAATTAACTGTTGGAAAAGCTCAATATAGCTACATACCCAATGAAACAGGAGGTATTGTGGATGATTTAATTGTGTATCGCATAAAAGAAGAAACGTACCTTTTAGTAGTCAATGCTTCTAATATAGAGAAAGACTGGGCCCATATTTCTAAATATAATACAGATTTTGGTGCTACAATGAGAAATATATCTGAAGGTTTTTCCCTTTTGGCCATACAAGGTCCAAAAGCAGTAGAGGCCATGCAGTCTCTAACATCAGTTGATTTGGCCAGTATTAAATTCTACAATTTTGTGGTGGCAGATTTTGCTGGAATAGAGTATGCCATCATATCAGCGACCGGGTATACAGGTTCAGGTGGTTTTGAAATTTATTGTAAGAATAATGAAGTACAACAAATTTGGGACAAGGTGATGGAAGCCGGTGCAGATTATGGAATAAAGCCGATTGGGTTAGCAGCTAGGGACACCCTTAGATTGGAAATGGGCTATTGTCTTTACGGAAATGATATTAATGAAGAAACATCTCCATTTGAAGCAGGATTGGGATGGGTGACCAAGTTTACCAAAGAATTTGTGAACAGTGACGCTTTGGAAGATGAAAAAAGGCGAACTCCCGAGAGAAAACTCATAGCTTTTGAATTAAGTGAGAGAGGTATTCCACGCCATGACTATGATATAGTGGACGGGCAAGGAAAAAAAATTGGCATTGTAACATCTGGCACTATGTCACCCTCTTTAGGCAAGGGTATTGGTCTTGGTTATGTTCCTAGCGTTTTTTCAGACATAGGCAGTACTATTCATATCCAGATTAGAAAAAATGCTGTTCCTGCAAAAGTGATTAAACTTCCATTCTATAAAGGATAAGTTGAAAGAGGAAGGAAAGAGAATACTCATATTAGGTGCAAGTGGTTTTATAGGCAATGCTATATATAAGGAACTAAATTCCTATTTTGATACCTATGGCACCTATTTTTCTTCAGGAAGAACATATCATAACAATCATCAGTTTTATAGATATGATTTAAATGAGGATGATATATATACTATTTTAGATAAAATTAGGCCAACACTTATTATTTCTGCTTTAAGAGGAAATTTTTCTGCTCAAATACAAGCACATCAACATATGCTGGAATATATTTCCAAAGAAAACTGCATACTGTACTTTATATCATCTGCCAATGTATTTGATGCATATAGCAAATACCCATCCTATGAAAATGACAAAACACTTTCTTTAAGTATTTATGGGAGATTTAAAATAAAAATAGAGAATATGATGATGCGGTTGCCCAAAGAAAAAATAGGAATTCTACGTGTCCCCATGGTTTTTGGAAATGCATCTCCCAGAATAAAAGAAATAAAATTATTTTTAGAGAACAATGAGCCCATAGAGGTATTTCCTAACCTTATTATCAATGTCACTAATGACGATAAACTAACACAACAGATACATTACCTTATCAATAGGGACAAAAGTGGTATTTTTCATTTAGGAAGCAAGGATTTGGTTCATCATGAAGAATTTATACGAGAAATAGTAGACCGTATTGGAAACAAAAAGCCAATCTATAAAAGGGTTTATACCACAAATGAAGACCGTTATTTGGCGATTTTACCCAAAACCAATAAGTTGCCTAAAAATTTACGTATTTATTATCAGGAAATTATTGACCACCACTATGCAGGTTAGTCAAGGTCTTTCTTGCCTACACTCCATTTTTTGTTAAATTTGTTGTTAGTAACTACCTCGGAGCAAACTCGCGAGGCAAAAAAAATAACATATACCATTTTGATGTAAACATCGGGGTATAAAGCCCATTGGTGGGAATAAATACAATTTTAATTATGGGAAGAGCTTTTGAATTTAGAAAAGCACGTAAAATGAAACGTTGGTCAGCAATGTCCAAAGCGTTTACACGTATTGGAAAGGATATTGTCATGGCAGTAAAAGAAGGCGGACCAAACCCCGATTCCAACTCCAGACTTAGAGCAGTGATACAGAATGCCAAGGCAGTAAACATGCCTAAGGACAATGTTGAAAGAGCTATAAAAAGAGCAAGTGACAAAAATCTTGGCGATTATAAAGAAGTTTTATTTGAAGGCTATGCTCCACACGGGATTGCTATTTTGGTAGAGACCGCTACTGATAACAATACCAGAACTGTTGCCAATGTCCGTAGTTATTTTAATAAATGTAATGGTAATTTAGGAACGTCAGGATCTGTGGAATTTATGTTTGATCATACCTGCAATTTCCGAATCAATGCAGAGGGTATAGACCCTGAAGAATTGGAATTGGAATTGATTGATTTTGGAGCCGAAGAAGTTTTTGTTGATGATGATGGCATTTTAATTTACGCCCCTTTTGAAAGCTTTGGCTCTATTCAAAAAGAATTGGAATCCAGAGAGATTGAAATTCTTTCTTCTGGTTTTGAGCGTATCCCTCAAATGACTAAAGGATTGAATGAAGAGCAGGTTGCCGACGTGGAAAAACTTTTGGAGAAAATAGAGGAAGATGATGATGTGCAGAATGTATACCATACTATGAAAGAATAATACTTTGTGTATTTTACAAATAAAAAGAGACCCAACAGGGTCTCTTTTTATTTGACGCTTATTTTTGTAAATGAACAACTGTTACATAAGTC
>CAYNLI010000049.1:0-19257 GCA_964398035.1 uncultured Flavobacteriaceae bacterium
ATGTTTTTGTCTAAATTTAAAATTCAAATCCAGACCAAAATGAAAAAGCTTATTTTATTGATTATCATAGTGTTTACATGTCAATTTTCACAATCTCAATTCTTAGAAAAGAGTAAGGATTACCAAAAATATGAAGGATTGTTTGATTTTTATTATGATGAAGCTACGGACAAGATGTTTTTGGAAGTAAATAAATTGAATGCAAATTTTTTATACGTGTATTCATTGAGTAGTGGTATAGGGAGTAACGATATAGGATTGGATAGGGGACAGCTAGGTAATGAGCAAGTGGTTTATTTTAAGAAGGTAGGAAATAAATTGCTTTTGGTGCAACCTAATTTAAAATACAGAGCACTTACAGATAACGAATTGGAAAAAAAATCTGTAGAACAAGCTTTTGCAAAGTCTGTTCTTTATGGTTTTAAAATTGAAGAAGAAAAAGACGGAACATACTTTATTGATATTACTGATTTTTTAATGCAAGATGCCCATGGGGTATCCGCAAGGCTAAAAAATACCAATCAAGGTTCTTATAGTCTTGATACCTCTAAAAGTGCTTTTGCTTTAGAGCGTACAAAGGCATTTCCCAAAAACATTGAGTTTGATGTTGAACTGACCTTTAAAGGAGAGCCCAAAGGGACATATATACGTTCTGTGACCCCAAATGCTAATTTAATTACGGTAGCACAACACCATTCTTTTATTAAACTTCCAGACGATGGCTATCAAAAAAGAGTTTTTGACCCAAGATGCGGTTCTTACCCTTTTTCATATTATGATTATGCAACTGCGGTTGAAAATCCAATTCTTAAGCAGTTTATTACTCGGCATCGTTTAGAGAAGAAAGACCCAAATGCTGCTATAAGTGAAGCCGTTGAACCTATAGTGTATTACTTGGATAATGGAACGCCAGAGCCTGTGCGTTCTGCCTTACTGGAAGGCGGGAAATGGTGGAACCAAGCCTTTGAAGCGATTGGGTTTAAAGATGCTTTTCAGTTAAAAGTATTACCTAATGATGCTGATCCATTAGATGTTAGATACAATGTAATACAATGGGTGCATCGTTCCACAAGAGGATGGAGTTATGGTAGCAGTATCACAGACCCTAGAACGGGAGAAATAATAAAAGGACATGTGAGTTTAGGAAGCCTAAGAATTCGACAAGATTTCTTAATTGCACAAGCACTTATGGACAAGCCTTTTGCTGAAAGAGATGATAACCATCAAGAAATGCTTGAATTGGCTTTGGCGAGAATAAGACAATTGTCTGCCCATGAAATTGGTCATACCCTAGGATTTGCACATAACTTTGCTGCTAGTGCCAATGGTAAGACCTCGGTGATGGATTATCCACACCCACAATTCTCAATTATAGATGGGAAAATTGATTTCTCAAATGCTTATGATACGGGAATAGGAGAATGGGATAAGACAACTGTTGCGTATTCATATGCTATTTTTCCTGAAAACAAGGATGAAAAAGATGCGCTGAACAGTATTTTGCAAGACGCTCAAAATAAAGGTTTAAGGTATATTTCCGATAGGGATGCTAGACCAATGGGTAGTGCCCATGTTTTAGGGCATTTATGGGACAATGGTACGAGTGTGAGTGATGAGTTGGATAATGTTCTTAAAATAAGAAAATTAGCGATACATAATTTTTCTATTGATAATATAAGAACAGGGGAACCTTATTCGGTTTTGGAAGATGTTTTTGCGCCTTTGTACTTTTTTCATCGGTATCAAACTGAAGCAGTAGCCAAAGTTATAGGAGGATTGGATTATAATTATGCCATAAAAGGAGATGGTCAAAATGTAGTTTCCACAGTAGATAAAGCAATTCAAGAAAAAGCATTGCAAAGTATTTTAAGAACGTTGGATGCTGAAGAGATTGCGATACCAAAAGAAAAATTGAGTTTATTTCCACCAAGGGCTATAGGGTATTATAGAAGTAGGGAATCCTTTAAAGGAAAAACAGGGGTCGCTTTTGATCCGTTTGCTGCTGTGGAAACAGCTAGTGGATATAGTCTTTCATTGCTATTGCATTCTGAACGTGCCAATAGATTGATACAGCAAAAAGCAATTGATGATAAACAATTAGGATTGAATGAGGTTATTAAATCACTCTTAAAACAAACAGTAAAAGCTAAAAATAAGGGCGGATATTTAGGTGAAGCACAAAAAACCATTAATTGGCAAGTGTTACATGCGCTAATGGCATTGGCCAGTGACAAAAACAGTTCTTCACAGGTAACCGAAATAGTTTTGTTTGAAATGATGGAGTTAAAAACATGGTTAAGCGAGAAACGTATAAACCCAACGGTTATTCTGATGAAGAAGGAGATAGAATCTTTTATTAAGAAACCAAAAGGGTATGAAAGAAAAACAGAAGCTCCAAAAATCCCTGATGGATCTCCAATAGGAATGGATTGCATGAATTAGAAAAGATAAAAACTTCAATTAGTATTGAAATAAATCCTTGATGAAAATTAATTTAATAAGTGATACGGTGACCAAGCCCAGTCATGGCATGTTAGATGCCATGATGACTGCTGAAGTAGGAGATGATGTTTTTAAGGAAGACCCTACTGTAAATGCTCTTGAAGAGAAAGTAGCCAAAATGTTTGGTATGGATGCCGCACTTTTTTTTCCTAGCGGTACCATGGCCAACCAAACAGGTATAAAGTTGCATACACAACCAGGAGAACAATTAATTTGCCATGAATATGCCCATGTTTATAATTATGAAGGAGGAGGTGTAAGTTTCAATAGTGGTGTTTCCTGTAAATTGTTAGCTGGCAATAGAGGAATGATGACTGCTGAGCAGGTAGAATCAGCAATAAACCCTCCAGACTTTTATCATAGTCCGTTAACTTCTTTGGTCTGTATAGAGAATACAACCAATAAAGGAGGCGGGGCTTGTTGGGATATGGATGAGCTAAAAAAAATTAAAACTGTTTGTAGTGAAAATGGTTTGGCCTACCATTTAGACGGCGCAAGGTTATGGAATGCTTTGGTTGCTAAAAATGAGACAGCCAAGCAATATGGAGAACTTTTTGATACCATAAGTGTATGTTTTAGTAAAGGGTTGGGCTGCCCCGTAGGTTCTGTTTTGATAGGGAATAAAGAATTGATAGGCAAAGCTCTGAGAGTAAGAAAAATATTTGGTGGAGGTATGAGGCAAGCTGGTTTTCTTGCTGCAGCTGCCATTTATGCTTTGGATAATAATATAGAAAGACTTACTAAAGACCATTCCCGTGCAAAAGAAATAGGACAGGTACTTGATCGATTATCGTATATTAAAAAAGTAGCTCCTATTGAAACTAATATTGTCATTTTTGAGATTGATGAAGATAAGTTGCCCATAGATGATTTTATGAAAAAACTGAACAATCATAAAATACATATTATTGGTATGGGACAGGGAAAGTTAAGAATGATAACACATTATGATTATACCCAAGAAATGCATGAACTAGTTTTAAATGCATTGGGTACATTATAGTTGCTCCCAATTTTGAATGTTCGTCAAGCTATTTTTGGTGTTTTTTATACCATTTTCCATACCAGCTTCAGAACTGTATAATTGACTACTGCCAATGATGTTTCCTTTTCTGTCTTTTAAATTAAAAAGGAATTCACCATTATGATTGGTTTTTCGTTCAAAAATATTTTCATGTTGGGCAATGGGATTAAAATCAAGAAATGTTTTTTTGATTTCTTCTTTATTGGAAAAAGAAACACTGGTTAAAAGAGTGCTCCCACTTATAGTTTTTAAACTAAAGCAATACGTATTGTTCTTATCCTTTTTTATTTCAATCATAATCTATGAACATCAAACATAAATGTACCATTTTATAAATAGAACAAGGAATTCATCAAGCAACTACTTAAAAAACGAATCCATTCCCGGGATATTGGGTATTCCTTCTTTGGCAACGGCAGCAAGCTCAGTCTCATTTACTTTAGTCGCTGCTTCAATAGCTTTATTGATAGTAGTAACAAGATAGTCTTCTAATTGTTCTTTGTCTTTCAGAAGTTTATCATCAATAGCAATGGATTTTAAAGTTCTATTTGCTGTTATTGTTACAGTAACTAAGTTATCAGTTGATTTTTCTTCAAGAAAAACTGAGTGCATGCGTTGTTTTGTGGCTTCAACCTTTTGTTGGGTCTCTTTTAGTTTGCCCATCATATCTCCAAACATATATGTTTATTTTAAGAAGTTCTATATTCAAAATTACTAATTTGCGAGAACTAATTACACAATTAACAATGTACTTAAAAATTAGTGAAATAGTTTTGATGTTAAGCCTTATTTTTGCCGTCTCTTGTCAAAAACAAAAAAAGGACAAAATAGATATGAAAGAACCAATAGCAAAAAAACAAGCTAAGGAGTTAGAAAAGCATGGGGATGTTAGAGTAGACAATTATTATTGGCTTAATGATAGGGAAGATGATAAAGTGATTGAATATCTAGAGGAAGAGAACGCTTATTATGCAGCAAAGACAGAACATACCAAGGGTTTTAAAAATTTGCTTTTTGATGAAATGAAATCTAGGATTAAGGAAGACGATTCTTCCGTGCCTTATAAACATAATGGATATTGGTATTTCACTAGATATGAAGAAGGAAAAGAGTACCCAATTCACTCTAGAAGAAAAGGGAATATAAATGCAACGGAAGAAATAATGTTCAATGGCAACGAAATGGCCAAAGGGCATGAATATTTTAGTTTAAGGGGCATATCCATAAGCCCAGACAATAAGTATGCTGCTTTTGCTTTGGATACAGTTTCCAGAAGACAATACTATATTCAGATTAAAAATTTAGAAACAGGAGAGATTTTTTCTGATAAAATTGAAAATACTACAGGTAGTGCAGTTTGGGCCAATGACAATAAAACAATGTTTTATACCAAAAAAGACCCAACAACACTTAGGTCAGATAAAATATATAAGCACAAGTTTGGGGCAGATTCCAGTGCAGATAGTCTAATCTTCCATGAAGAGGATGATACTTTTGGAACATTTGTATACAAATCAAAATCCAAGAAATACATCATTATTGGTTCTTTTAGTACACTCGCCAATGAATATCAGGTTCTTAAAGCAGATAGCCCAGATGAGCCTTTTAAAATGTTTTCACCACGAGCAAGTGGATTGGAATATTCCATATATCATTATGGGGATGATTTCTATATACTAACGAATAAAGATGCTGCTACCAATTTTAAATTGATGAAAGCAAAAGAGGGAAATACTACTTCTGAGCATTGGGAAGAGTTTATTCCGCATAGAGAGAATGTGCTTTTAGAGGACATAGAGATATTTAAGGACTATTATGTGCTTTCTGAAAGAGAAAATGGATTGAACAAGCTGAAAGTAGTACGTTGGGACAATACAGTTAGTTACTACCTTCCTTTTGATAATGAAACGTATACAGTTTATTCCTATGCCAATTTAGAGTTTGATACTGATACGTTGAGGTATGTATATAATGCAATAACAACACCGTATTCCATTCTGGATTTTAATATGAAAACCAAGAAAAAGGAAATTAAAAAGGAACAAGAAGTTTTAGGGGGAAAGTTTAACAAAGAAAATTATCGCTCCCAAAGAGTCTGGGCAACCGCTAGGGATGGGGTTAAAATACCAATGTCCATTGTATACCATAAAGACATAAAACTAGATGGCACCAGTCCGTTATTGCAATATGCTTATGGCTCTTATGGAAGTACTACAGATCCATATTTTTCAACTTCTAGGTTAAGTCTTTTGGACAGGGGGTTTGTCTATGCAATTTCACATGTAAGAGGAGGCGAGTATTTGGGAAGAAAGTGGTATGATGATGGTAAACTTCTAAAAAAGAAAAATACGTTTACGGATTTTATTGATTGCTCTAAATATTTAATAGAGCATAACTTTACAAGTGCAGACCATTTATATGCGTATGGAGGTTCTGCTGGAGGATTGTTGATGGGAGCTATCGTGAATATGGCACCAGAACTGTATAATGGCGTAATTGCAGCTGTCCCTTTTGTAGATGTCATTACAACAATGTTGGATGATTCCATTCCGTTGACTACTGGGGAATATGACGAATGGGGGAACCCCAATGATAAAGAGTATTATGATTATATAAAAACATACTCTCCATATGACAATGTTGTAGCACAGGATTACCCTAATTTGTTTGTGACTACGGGACTTCATGATTCCCAAGTGCAGTATTTTGAACCTGCAAAATGGGTTGCTAAATTACGAGATATAAAGACAGATGATAATTTATTATTGTTTGATATTAATATGGATGCTGGTCACGGTGGAGCTTCAGGTCGTTTTGAAGCGCTAAAGGAAACTGCTAAAGATTATTCTTTTTTATTGGATTTAGAAGGACAAATACAATAGTTTGGAAAAAAATGTTAATTTTGTCACTGGAATATGAGTATCTATTTCATATATTAGAGGTCATATTCCCCTAACTAGACATCCTTTATGGAACCTAAGATAAACGCTTACAACAGTCTCCTAGAACTAATAGGAAATACCCCATTAATCAAGCTAAATAAAATAACTTCTTCATTTATAGGCAATTTTTATGCAAAATATGAAGGCTATAACCCTGGGCATTCTTCCAAGGATAGAATAGCGACTTATATTATTGAAGATGCAGAGCGTAAGGGTATTTTGAAAGAAGGAAGTACAATTATAGAAACCACATCTGGTAATACAGGCTTTAGTATTGCTATGGTGAGTATTATTAAGGGATATGACTGTATTTTGGCAGTTAGTTCAAAGTCTTCTCAAGATAAGATAGATATGTTGCGTGCCATGGGGGCAAAAGTATATGTATGTCCTGCTCATGTTAGTGCAGATGACCCACGTTCTTATTACCAAGTTGCAAAACGTTTGCATGAAGAAACAAAAGGATCCATTTATATCAACCAATATTTTAATGAGTTGAACATGGAAGCCCATTATAAGACCACAGGCCCAGAAATATGGGAGCAGACCAATGGTAATATTACCCATTTGGTGGCATGTAGTGGTACAGGTGGAACCATTTCTGGTACAGCTAGATATTTAAAAGAACAAAATCCTGATGTTAAAATAATTGGGGTAGATGCATTTGGTTCGGTTTTAAAGAAATACCATGAGACAAATGAGTTTGATGCTGAGGAAATTTACCCATATCGTATAGAAGGTTTAGGGAAAAACCTGATTCCAGGGGCTACTGACTTTGATGTTATAGACGAGTTTATAAAAGTAACTGATGAGGAAAGTGCTCATACAGCAAGGGAAATTGCAAAAACAGAGGGAATGTTTGTAGGCTATACAAGTGGTGCGGCAATGCAAGCCCTAAAGCAATTGAATGATGAAGGAAAGTTTGATAAAGACAGCAATGTAGTAGTTATTTTCCCTGATCATGGCTCAAGATATATGAGCAAAGTGTATAATGATGAATGGATGAGAAATCAAGGTTTCTTTGATAGTAAAAATGTTGAAGAGGCTCAACAAATACAGTTTGTAAAATAAAAAAATTTAGATAAAAAGCAATGATTTTTTAAATCATTGCTTTTTTTTTTGAATAAATTTTTTTATGAATGCTAGTTAAAAATCTATATTTTTGCGGTTAAACCAATTTTAGGTTAGATGAGAGATTTATTTGAAAGGATAATAGAAAATAAAGGGCCTTTAGGAAAATGGGCCTCACAAGCTGAAGGATATTTTGTTTTTCCAAAATTGGAAGGACCTATTTCCAATAGAATGAAATTCCAAGGGAAAGATGTAATTACTTGGAGTATCAATGATTATTTAGGACTTGCCAATTTACCGGAAGTAAAAGAAGTAGATGCTGCTGCTGCTGCTGAATATGGTTCTGCTTACCCAATGGGCGCTCGTATGATGAGTGGTCATACAGAGTTTCATGAGCAATTAGAAAATGAACTTGCAAAGTTTGTAAACAAAGAATCATCATATTTATTGAATTTTGGATATCAAGGATTTATGTCAGTAATAGATGCTCTTGTGACCAAGAATGACATAATTGTTTATGATGTAGATGCACATGCATGTATTATAGATGGTGTTCGTTTGCATATGGGCAAACGTTTTACTTTTATGCACAATGATGTTGAAAGTCTAGAGAAGAACCTAGAAAGAGCCACAAAAATGGCAGAGCAAACAGGTGGAGGTATTTTGGTAATATCAGAAGGTGTGTTTGGTATGCGTGGAGAGCAGGGCATTTTAAAAGAAATAGTAGCTCTAAAAGGAAAGTACAACTTCCGTTTGTTGGTTGATGATGCCCATGGATTTGGAACACTTGGTGAAAAAGGAGCAGGAACAGGGGAAGAGCAAGGTGTTCAAGATGAAATTGATGTGTATTTGGCGACATTCGCAAAATCAATGGCAGGCATTGGTGCATTTGTTGCAGCAGATAAAGGAATTATAGATTATTTAAAGTACAATTTGCGCTCTCAGATGTTTGCCAAATCATTGCCTATGATTTATGTAAAAGGGGCATTGAAAAGGTTAGACATGCTCAGAACCATGCCAGAGTTGAAAAATAAACTATGGGAGAATGTTAATGCATTACAAAACGGACTTAAAGAAAAGGGTTTTGATATTGGTACAACCAATAGTTGTGTTACTCCAGTTTATTTAAAAGGGAGTATTCCAGAGGCTATGGCCCTTGTAAAGGATTTACGTGAGAACTATGGTATTTTTTGTTCTATAGTGGTTTATCCAGTAGTTCCTAAAGGATTAATCTTATTAAGATTAATTCCTACAGCAACCCATACCTTAGAAGATGTGGCCATAACGTTAGATGCTTTTTCTTCAATTAGAGAGCGTTTGGAGAATGGAACATATAAAAGGTTGTCAGCAGCTGTTTCGGCTGCAATGGGAGAATAGACATAACCTTTATTTTTTGAAGAAATTTAAACCCAAATTCCAAAACTAACAAGTTGGAATTTGGGTTTTTTATTGAAATTTTAAGAGGTCAATTCTTTTCTATAAGTCCTTCTACGTTTGTGTACAACAGGGTCAAAGTGCTTCCATAGTTGTTTTATGGCAATATTATCTTCTAATTCTGGTGTTCTAATACAGTTTATTATTCCATTCTCTCTAAAAGTGTTATAGTACTCATTAAAAATAATGGCAGTGACCCCTTTGTTTTGATATTCTGGATGCACACCAATTAAATAAAAAATAATATCCTTACTGTGCTTCTTGGCCTTTAACATATGAAAAATACCGAACGGAAATAGTTTTCCTTTTGATTTTTGTAACGCTTTGGAAAAGGAAGGCATTACAATGGAGAATGCAATAAGTTTATCGTCCTTATCAACAATAAATTTGATGTACTCAGGATTGATAAAACTGATATATTTTTTCTTGAAATACTCTTTTTGAATATCATTGATAGGGACAAAAGAGGATAGAGAAGCGTAGGATGCATTAAAGAGATCGAACATTTCATTTGCCATGGGCAAAATATCGGCAGTTTTAGTAAAATTAATTTCTTTAAGCCCGTATCTTTTCTTTATTAAAACATTTAACCTTTCAAAAAATTTAGGTTTTACATTTTTAAAAGGAAATCTATTTTCCATGTATTCTTTTTCCTTAACAAATCCAAGACGTTCAATGTGTGACGCATAATAAGGGTGGTTGTACCATGTAATCATAGTGCCAATGTGGTCAAAACCTTCAATAAGAACACCAACCTTATCCAAATTAGAAAAGCCTACAGGACCTTCCATATACTCTAGATGATGTTGCTTCCCAATTTTTTCTACTTCTATCAATAATGCTTCAGAAACGTCAACATCATCAATAAAATCAAACCAACCAAATCGCATTTTTTTTACTTTTTGTTGAGTGGTTTCTATTCGGTTGATTATAGCGGCAACGCGTCCAACAATTTTATTGTCTTTGTATGCCAATAAGAACCATGCATCCGCATCTTTAAAAATGGGGTTTTTAGACTTGTCAAAAGTGTCCAGTTCATCTGTAATGATTGGAGGTACCCAATAGGGAGAGCCTTTGTATATAGAGAATGGAAACTGAACAAATTTCTTTAAATCGGATTTTGAAACAGCTTCTTTAATAATGATCATTGGATTTATTTTCTATGACCAATATTAATACTATTAATCATTAGAAAAAATAGGAGAAGTACTTTTTAATCAAAAATTTTCTAAAAATATAGTGATTAGAAATCAATCACCCCATCATCAGAAGGTTTCTTTTTTTTGCCTTTTTTCTTGGGCTTCTTTTTCTTCATGCTATTCTTTTTGATAGACCCTCCATTTTCTCCAGCTTTTTGATCTTGAATAGGAATAAGCTTATCCGTATGAAAATCGAACCGATAAGAAGCTCCCATGGTTGCATAAAACCTTGATGGTGTATGTTTAAAGCTTCCTCCAAAATCAATATCTGCCTGTAAACGTTCGTTGAATAAATGAGCAATACCAGTTCTAATAGACATATCAGCATAGCGGTCACTCTTTATACCTTGATTTTCTATAAAAACACTCCATTTTGGGTTTTTAAGCGCACGTGTAATAGAGACAATATAACTTAACTCGGGATAATCAGTTCCAATGCGATCATAGGCCACATTGGTGATTAATACAAATTTAGGGGATAACCTACTTTGGGTGGCTATCATTCCTCTATAAGAAATTGTTGGGGCATCTGGGTAAAAAGGATTGTCACCTAGATTAAAATTGGCTCCTCCATATAATGAAACAGCCGGTAATAGATTTTTAAATTGAAATACATTGTTGGCTCGCCAGCTTAAAAGGTTTGGTTTGTTGCGTTCTGAATTTTTAAAAGGGTCAAATATTAAAAACTTTAATCCAGCCCTGTTTCTAGTAAAATTAGTTCTAGCTGCTCTTTCACCAAGATTAGTATATGTAATGTTTTCATGCATATAAGTTCCTTCCCAATAAATTTCAAGCTCTTCAAATAGTAATCCATATCTAAGAGCAATATCTGCACCAACTAGATTAGATTCTGTCAATAATCTATTGTGTTCTTTATCCTCATAATTGATTCCTGCTTCTACTTGTAATACACTTTTTCCAACTGCATAGGCACTCACAGATTGACCTGGTCTATTGGAATTTATGACATCAGTATATTGTGAAACGCCTAAAAATGGGAGTAAAAAAAGAAAGTATACTATTTTATTTTTCATTTTTATAAATCTAAAAAACAGCCCATTCGGTACTATTTATTATTATTTTAAGACTTTTGTGTTCGTAATACAGCCTTAGATTTGTATTTTTATACTAAATATTTAAACACATGGTTTTACTAAAAACGCTTTTAATACTACTCTTAGTATATTACCTGTTTAAAATGCTGATTAGAATGTTGGCTCCAAAACTGTTTAGCTATGCAGCTAAAAAAACAGAGCAGCATTTTAAAGAAAATTTTGAGCAGTTTACCAATAGCCATACACCTTCAGAAGAAAAAGTTGGAGAAACGACCATAGATAAAAATTCAACAAGAAAAAGTAACACTTCAAAAAAAGTTGGAGATTATATAGATTTTGAAGAAATTGATTGATATTCGCGTAAAATCAACAGATGAAACCTGGCTTTAAAGCTTTATTTACCCATTTTTTTGTTGTCGTATTTTTTATTGTAGCCGCTCTGGCATATTTCCATCCCGTACTTCAAGGAAAGGTTATTTTGCAATCTGATATTGTTCAGTATAACGGAATGGCCAAGGAACAATCCGATTTTAAAAAGCAGACGGGAGAAGAACCTTATTGGACTAATAGCGCGTTTGGTGGTATGCCCACCTATCAATTGGGAGCAAACTATCCTCATAATTATGTAAAGAAGTTAGACAGACTCATTCGGTTTTTACCACGACCCGCAGATTATCTATTTCTATATTTTATAGGATTTTACATTCTACTTTGTTGTTTAAAAGTAGATTTCAGGCTAGCAATTCTAGGAGCGTTGGCTTTTGGTTTTTCAACCTATATGATTATTATTCTTGGTGTGGGACATAATGCCAAAGCACACGCACTAGGATACATGCCAATGCTTTTGGGTGGTATCATTTTAGTTTTTAGAAAAAAATATATCTGGGGTTTTATACTCACAGCCATAGCCATGGCATTGGAAATTGTTGCCAACCATTACCAAATGACTTATTATTTTATGTTGTTGGTTTTAATATTGGGAGTGGTCTATCTTTTCTACGCTATTAAAAATAAAGAGTACAAACATTTCTTTGTTTCTGTAGGATTATTGTTGGTTGCCGTTGTATTGGGAATAGGTACAAATGCAACTGGCTTGTTGGCTACAAAGGAATATGCAGATTGGAGCACAAGGGGAAAAACAGAACTGACCATAAACCCTGACGGTTCAGTAAAAGAAAATACGCAAGGACTAAGCAGAGCATATATTACCCAGTATAGCTACGGTATTACCGAGTCTTTAAATCTATTTGTTCCCAGATTGTTTGGGGGCAGTAACAATGAAAATTTAGGAACAGATTCCAAAGCCTATGAATACCTCTCCAGTCAAGGTTTATCAAGAGCTAAAGCATTGGAGTTCTCTAGTGGAATGCCTTTGTATTGGGGAAAACAACCAGGAACTTCTGGACCTGCATATATTGGTGCGATCATTTTTTTTCTTTTTGTACTGGGTTTGTTTATGGTAAAAGGAAAATCCAAATGGTGGCTTCTTGGTGGTGTGCTCATGTCTCTCATATTATCATGGGGAAAAAACTTTAGCTTGCTCACAGATTTTATGATTGATTATTTTCCGTTGTATGATAAGTTTAGGGCAGTATCATCCATACAGACCATATTGGAGCTCTGTGCTCCAATTTTAGCGATTTTGGCATTGGTAAAACTGTTTAAGCCAGAGATTCCTAAAAAGAAAAAGTTGAATGCCTTAAAAATCAGTTTCTTTATTGTAGCAGGTTTAGGTGTTGCACTGTTGATTTTTAAGGGAATGTTTGATTTTGTAGGGTTAAGTGATGAAGCCTTTAAGCGCTATTATCCTGAGGAATTCATGACAATGATTATGCGGGATAGAGAAGCGGTATATACCAGTGATACCATTCGTTCTCTAATTTATGTGTTGTTGTCAGTAGTGGTCATTTGGTTGTACATCAAAGAAAAACTCAATAAAAATATCGCCATTCTAGGATTGGGCGTTTTAATAGTGATTGATTTGGTCGGTGTTGACCTAAGGTATGTGGATAAAGATGATTTTGTTAGGAAAAGACGCATGTCCGAACCTTTCCAAATCATGGCAGTCAATAAACAAATACTGGAAGATACTACTAATTATAGGGTGTTTAACCCATCAGAAGGGTTTCAGGCAAGGACTGCTTATTTTCACCAGTCCATAAGTGGATACCATGCAGCAAGGCCAAGAGGCATGGAAGATCTGTTCGATTTTTATGTGTACCGAAATAATATTGGTGTATTGAGTATGCTGAATGTTAAATATATTATTCAACAAGAAGAAGAGGGGAGACCCTATGCTATGTTGAATCCAAAAGCGAGTGGCAATGCTTGGTTTGTTCAAAAATTGAACGAAGTAAAAAGCGCCAACGAAGAAATTTTGGAGCTGGACAGTTTGGATATAAAAAATGTTGCGGTAGTAAACACAAATGCATTTCCAGATGTACGTCGGTTCGATTTTCAAGTGGATTCTACAGCATCAATTAATTTAGTGGATTATAAGCCAAATCATCTCACATATACTTCTACAAATCCAAATGCAGGTGTAGCAGTGTTTTCAGAAATGTATTATGTAAATGGATGGAACGCCTATGTTGATGGCGAAATAAAACCTCACTTTAAAGTGAACCATGTGTTGCGTGCTTTGCGTATCCCAGAAGGACAACATAAGGTTGAATTTAAGTTTGAGCCCAAAGTGGTGGAAACAGGAAGCAAAATTACTTTGGCAAGTACTGTTGTCCTTGGATTGATTGTTTTGGGAGGATTGGGTTTTTCTATATGGCGTCCTCGTAAGAAAGAGGAAGAATAATGCAAAAGGTACTCATCATAACGTATTACTGGCCACCAGCAGGTGGACCAGGAGTGCAACGTTGGTTAAAGTTTGTAAAGTATCTTAAGGATTTTAATATTGAACCTATTGTTTATATTCCTGAAAACCCAAACTACCCCATTACAGATGAAACATTCCTGAATGAAATTCCAGAGGGAATAACCATTTATAAAAACTCCATTTTTGAGCCTTATCGTTTGGCTAGTTTGTTTTCTAAAAAGAAAACAAAACGGATTAGTTCAGGGATAATAGAGACGAAAAATCAGTCCTTTTTAGTGAAAACAATGTTATGGGTGCGTGGTAATTTCTTTATCCCAGATGCACGTAAATATTGGATAAAACCTTCTTTATCGTTTTTATCCAATATTATAAAGGAAGAAGGCATCAGTACTATTATAACTACAGGCCCACCACACTCGGTTCATCTTATTGGTCTGGGTTTAAAAAAGAAGTTGGAGCTACAATGGTTGGCAGATTTTAGAGACCCATGGACTTCCATAGGGTATCATAAAAAGTTGAAATTATCCAAAGCATCACAGACAAAACATAAGGTCTTGGAATGTAAAGTCTTGACTACGGCCGATAAGATAATGGTGACCAGCAACACCACTAAGAACGAGTTTGAAGCCCTTACTAAAAAACCAATTAAAGTCATTACAAATGGGTATGATGGGGGTTATACCAATGATGTAGTATTGGATTTAAAATTTACCCTTTCACATATTGGCTCATTATTGGGTGGTAGAAACCCAAAAAACCTTTGGAAGGTTTTATCTGAATTGATTACCGAAAACAAGGCCTTTAAGGAAGCATTGCAAATCCAATTTGCGGGTGTCGTGAGTCAAGAAGTTATGCAAAGCATCAAAGAAGCTGGTTTGGAACCTGTTTCTAATTTCTTGGGGTATCTTACCCATGAAGAAGCCATAAGCGTTCAAAGAAAGTCACAGGTGTTGTTATTGGTAGAAATTGATTCGCCCGAAACTACAGGAATCATTCCGGGAAAACTTTTTGAATATCTGGCGGCCAAACGTCCTATTTTGGGAATAGGTCCAAAAGAATGGGAAGTTGTGGATATGGTGACCGATACCAATTCTGGCCATATCTATAATTATGAAGCTGTATCAGATTTAAAAAGTGTAATTTTAGATTGGTTTTTAAAGTATCAACAACAAAACCTGACCGTTTCATCCATACATTTAAAACAATATAGTAGGAAGGAACTCACTGGAAAACTAGCCGAATACATTCAATGGGAGTCGTATTAAAACAATCATTAAGGAATACTATTATCACCTATTTGGGTTTTGGTATTGGTGCACTAAACATTCTCTTTTTATACACTAATTTTTTAACGGATGAATATTTTGGACTTGTAGGGGTCATCTTATCCACCGCTACCATTTTAATGCCCCTAATGGCTTTTGGTGTTCCCAACACTTTGGTGAAATACTACAGTAGTTTTAAAGATTCCAAAAACTCCAATGGATTTTTAACCCTGATGCTGTTTTTGCCATTGATCATGATTATTCCCTGTATATTATTGACCTATTTTGCTTTTGATGCAATTGGGAGTTTTTTATCTAAGGAAAACACTATTGTAAAAGGCTATGTATGGTATATTTTCTTGATTGGTTTGGCCATGGGTTATTTTGAAGTTTTTTACGCTTGGGCAAGAGTACAGATGAAAACTGTTTTTGGAAATTTCATGAAAGAGGTTTTTATACGGATATGTGTGACTCTATTGCTGTGCTTGGTGTATTTTAAAGTGATTTCAGTAGAAGTCTTTCTAAAAGCCTTGGTTGGGGTGTATCTATTGCGCACTATAATTATGAAACTATATGCCTATAAATTAAAATTCCCTAAGTTGGATTTTAAATTCCCCAAAAATTCCAAAGACATCATAACATTTAGCTCCCTTATTATTTTGGGTGCATCAGCGGGGGTCATTGTATTGGAAATTGATAGATTTATGATTAATCAATACATAAAAATAGAATATGTGGCATATTACAGTGTGGCCATATTTATTGCTACGGTAATTGCAGTGCCCTCTAGGGCAATGCACCAGATAACCTATCCTTTAACAGCGGAAATATTGAACAAAAAAGACAGTTTTGCATTAAAGGAACTGTATCAAAAAAGCTCTTTAACGCTGTTTATTATCTCTGGGCTGTTGTTTATTTTAATAGTATTGAATCTGAACGATTTATACACATTGATTCCTAAGGAATATGGTGGCGGACTTATTGTTGTGCTTCTAATTGGTCTTGCCAAATTGTACGATTCTCTTTTGGGCAATAACAACTCTATTCTTTATAATTCTGATTATTATAAAACAGTATTGCTGATGGGTGTTTGCTTAGCAATTATGACCATTCTGTTTAATATGTGGTTGATTCCCCAATATGGATTAGATGGTGCAGCATTGGCCACTTTCTTAGCTATCTGTATTTTTAATACTGCCAAACTGTTTTATGTCCAAGCTAAATTTAAGATACTGCCTTTTACTACGGATACTTTTAAAGTATTGGGGATTTTGCTATTAATAGGCATTCCTCTATATTTTTTAGAACTTCCTTTTTATGCACTTATCAATATTGTCCTAAAAAGCATATTTGTAGTAGTGTTGTACATAGGTATGCTTTATAAGTTTAAAATTTCTGAAGATGTTTTTGGAGTGTTGTCCAAGTTTTTGAGAAAGTAGCGTTGTTATATATGGAAAGTTGCGTGTAAATAAGTACAAATTTTCCAGTTATAAATATGAAAAAACCAATGAATTAAGTACTTCCTAGCAATTTCTCATTCCTGATGTCCATATTCAAGTTCCTCATTTTTATCCCATAAGGCCATAAATAATTCGGAAGGTGAACCTTTTTTTGAAATCCAATCAGCAACAATTTGAATAGAAACTTCTAAATCTTCTATATATGCCATTCTTCCATCACTACCTCTAATTCCTTTTGCGTTTTTTTTTGCGCCTCTATTAATCAATACATTTTTTTCATCGTACACAATTCTCCGAACCTGCTCATTTTCTTTTCCTTTTGGCAGGTTATCCTTGAGTAATTTTGTCAGACCGTGATAATAAAGCTGAAACTTTTCTACTGGATCGTCAATCGTCTGTCCAAGTAATTTAACAGCTTGATTTTCTATTGTTAATTCTGAATCTATATTAATCGAAAGCTGTTCTCCTTTAACCTCGTCTGCTTTTTGAAGTATTTCTAATCGTTCAATATCCTCTTTGGATAATTCCCTTTTTTCCTTATCAATATTTTTATTTTCTTCTTTCATTTTATACTGTTAAAAGTTCTCTTATTCTTTCTGCTGCAATTCTTAATGATTCAGCATCCCAATTTGAAACATTTAGATTCTTGGTTGTTAAATTAACATCAGGGAAATGCTCTTTAAAATAACCCCAATAATTATTTCCTAATTCCGATTGTCTCCATTGATATTGTGAATAAATTATACAAGGATGTATTTGACATTCCTTGGCAAATCTTCTTACTACTAAAGGATTGTCGATTAATTTTTCGATGTATCTCATTTTCTCGGAAGACAATAGGTATTCAGATGCGAATTCGTTTGCTTTATCTTCTTGTAAAAGAAATAAGTCAGGTTCTCCTGATAAATGAAACTTTGTGTTTTCAATTGTTTCTAAATCGAACAAAACATGATTTAATTCATGAATTAAAGCGAACCAAATCGTTGCGTAATTCTTATTGAAATCGGTGATTACAACGCAAGGTTTATTGTTAATAAAGAAAGTTGCTCCCCGAATTTGTGTTTTAGGAAGTGACGGTTGAAAAACTACTGTAACTCCAATATTGAATAATGCTTGAAAAATAGTTAATAATCCTTTTTCAACATTTTGGGTGTAAGGTTTTATTTTTGGGATTAAATCTATTAGATTTTCTCTTGAATATTCATTCGGGTTATCTATTAACTCAAAGTACTTATATGATGACTTTATCCAGAAGTCTTTCATTTTATCACTGAACGACCTTTTGGTTCTGCTATACAATGCATCGTTTAACTCTTTTTCGTAATCATAAATTGAGATAAGTTCAAAGAAGTTGCATATCCTATCTGTTAAGTCCTCGACTGAATCATCAATTTTAATAAAGCCTAAACTAGCTAAAGTTTTTAAATCGAAATTTTTGTTGATAAAAGTTATATCCATTGAGTTTTGCAACTCTTTAATTTCTTCGCTAGGTCTATCTTTAAAATGCAGAACCAATAAATCTTCAAGGCTCAATTCTAAAAACTCTCCAAGTTTTAATAAGTTGACTATATCAGTTTGTTTAGAAGATTTCTTTAAGATTGCGTCTAAACTTTTTCTTTGAATTCCTGAAAGTCTTTCAAAATGAGTCTTACTTAAACCTGTTGCTTTAAGTTTTTCTTTTAATAATTTCTCAAAGTCTGTATTGACTTTAAAACTTTCATCTAATATTTCGCTAATCATATAATTGCGGTAAATTCACCTCAAAGATAGCGAAAATATTGATATAGTGTAAAAAAACAAAGGTAAATTTACCTTAATTCATTTTTTTCTCTATACAAACGTTGTTGTAAACAGTTATTTCCCTTTGTAATGGCATTCTCCTAAAGCTTTTCCACTACGACAAAAGCAAGGATCATCTACTGACATAAACCTTTCTTTGACTAAAAAATCAGGTTCTCCTTCAAATTTACCAGATTCTCCAGATTCTGCCATTTTTAATATTTCTTCAAATTCTTTTTTCGCCCTCTTAAAATCTTTTTCTGTTGGTTTTAGACGCTCTGTTAATTCCAAATCAAATGTGCTATCCCAAATTTTAAAAGTCTCTGTGTCTTTGTAAGGTGGTGTCTTTGCGAAGTCTTCAGGTGTGTTAATTTCTTGGAACTTTTTTAAATCACTTTTTAAGGATTCTAGTGATATAAAAACTACATTTTTTGGTTGTATCGTATTGTACAACAAAATCAAGAATTTATCGTTAGATGTAAAAACTTTAGCGAAAGGGGCGTAAAATAAATATTCAAGGTCTAACAAATTGGTTAACCGTTCTCCAAAAAGGCTATTGTTCATTCCAATGTAGAACATTGATGCAACGGAATAACAGTAATAGGCATATTCTGCAAATTTATCTAAATCTCCAAAACCACCTCTTTTCCACCTATCTAATATTTGTGTGATTTTTTCTGCATCTAATTTGAAGTAATTAAG
>CAYNLI010000050.1:0-18660 GCA_964398035.1 uncultured Flavobacteriaceae bacterium
GCCTTCTGGTAGTTTAAAATCTAATGTTGTTCCAGGCTTAAGAATTGTTTCTTTTTTATCCTTTGTACCCTTAGCTTCTTTATAAGAACTTAGTGCTTTGGCTACTTTAGTTCTGGTAGTCAATGCTTGTTTAAAATCGCCCTTAGTAAATGTTTTTACTTTTGTGTCCTGTGCATATTTTCTATAATTAATAATATTATAGAAAGCCTTTTGATCCATTGTAATTTTACAACTTTTGGCGTAGGGGATAGGTAAATAAAGATTTCCTACTCTGGTAGAGTAATCTGCAAAAGGTGCCTTTACAAAATCTTCGCCTTTTACTAAATTAAAAAAATTGGTTGAAATTATAGGCGTTGTATTGCCGTCTAAATAGATGTTTATATTAGCTCCTGTAGTATTATCTAAACCATAATAAAAACATACTGCCCAAATTTTAGTAATGGCACCAGGGCCATCATCTTCCATAAGTACCCATTCTTTTTTACCATTTATTTCTTCTGAACGTACAAAGTATTCTCCATCACTATCTGCAAACCAACCAGGTGCATCTTTAGAAACCGATGCTCTATTATAACTACTCGCCTGTAAAGACTGGTAATAGGGGTCTGGGAATTGAGTGATTTTATCGCGGTCAACTATTTCGTTTAGAAGATTTGTGATATTAATTTCATCGTTCTGCTGGCAGGAACTAAAAGTGGATACCAGAATTAGAACTAGGAACAAATAAGATGCTTTTTGAAAATTCAATTTTATAATATTTTTTAGTTGTTGTATGTTGCAAAATTTCGGATAGTGATAGGCCCTTCACTTTCCGTAATTATTAGTTTTAAAGCGTCAAAATCACCATCTATTTTCTCGATGCGCTTATGGCCTACACTCTGTCCTGCTGTTATATGTATCCATTCTCCGTCCCTCTTCCCTTTTAGCTCATATTTACGAATATTTTCACCTTTCAAAATATCTTCTTGTATAACTATATGCGTAAGAGGTTCTTTAGATTTTAGCTTTAACTCCAACGTTCTTCCTTTACCTTTTGTTTTCGCTAGTGGTTTGCCAAATGTTTCTTTTATTTTGGCGCCAAATTCAATTAATCGCTTTACATCTGCATCAGGAACTAATCCTCTGTCATCGATAACAATACCCAGAAGCATGTTTGTATTTCTACCAACACTTTTTTGGTATTTATCCATTAATTCATCAAGACTAAACAGTCTATTATCTTCCCCTTTATGCCAAAACCAACCACCTTGGAAAGTATTGTTCCGGCGAAGCGGAAAATCGGCTTCTCCAGGACACCAAAATTCTCCTTCTGGATTTCCGTTTAAACCTTTAATTTGGGTGACACCCGATGATGAGGTTGTTGCATCTGCTCTTGACCAGCAAGGGTAGGGGGCTAGTCCTTCTTCGTTTCCTACCCACCGTATGTTGTTTTTATAACCAAATGGCCCTTGAAATGCAATAGCATCTGGTTGATATGTAAGAGCTAAGCTTTTAATGTCAAACCCGCCACGCGCAACAGGAAGAACACCTCCATCAAACCAAATTTCAAATAATTTTCCGTAGTTAGTCCAAAGTTCTGTAAGTTGCATTTTTACAATCTCATTATATTTTTCTCTTTTCACAGGATTATTTTGAAGTGTTTTCCCTGGATTATCTACTTCTAAAAAGCCATTGGCTCCTGTACTCGCATAGATTCCTGGTTTTATTCCATATTTTTTACAGGATTTAATAAATTCTCTTACTATGTCACCTTCGCCATTTTTATACGGTGTGTTCGCTATGTTATAGTCATGTGCTTTGGTTGGCCATAGGCTAAAACCGGAACAATGTTTAGCGACCAATACTGCATATTTTGCACCGACTGCAACTGCTGATTGAACCCATTGATCGGTATCTAATTCCGTTGGGTTAAAGATGGAAACATCAGGATGATTTCCCATATCTCGTCTCCATTTATATTCAGGTTTAAAAACAGGCATGTCAAAATGAATTAATACACCTATTTCATCGTCTGCCCAATTTACTTGCGCTTTTGTTGGGAGAACGTTCTCTTGAGCAATTGCCGTAATAGATAAAAAGATGGTGATTATTAAAAAGATTATTTGTTGTCTTTTCATTGTAAGTAAGGATGTTTAAATAGATGTCTGTAGTGAAAAAAAAGTTCAAAAAAATAAACCGCAACTATAATTTCATTTTTTCATTAGAAATACTATTAATTCGTTTTATTAAATTCTAGCACTTTAACTTCACCAGGAGCAAGCATTATCTCAATATTGCTACCAGACGAATATGTTTTTCCTTTTAAAATAACTTCATTGGGTAATGGCGTAGAAAGTTTATAATCCGCTTTTGTAACTACTCCAAAAGCCCTATCTATAGTAAATGTATATGTTTTAAATTCTTTTGATGGATTATGAAATGATGCATATCCTCCTTCTTTGTTCCATCCTGTATACCCATATACTTCCTCTTGTTTTGGATTTCCGCCGTGCATTCTGGAGCGTTTAAAATATGGAAAAACCTTATGCGCCCATTTTAAACCATTAGCTAGAACATCCCAGTCTGATTCTGAAAGTTTCTCTGTTTTAATATAAAGTTCTACAAACCCTGTTCCTCGAGAAAGGTTCATCCATAGGTATTCACTAAATTGTTTTACACTTTCACCACTCTTGGTTTTCTTTGGTTCATGATTAAAAACGGAGTTAATAGGGAATTGTGTTTTTTCGGTTACCCAAGTGTCATAATACACACCATCGCGATAAACCAATTCTTGTGTACGGTCACTTCCTCCAGCCGCATCACCAGCGTTAATCATCCAAACGGCATCAATGTACATTAACCACCATGGACTAAGGTAGGCACCATTAGAAATAACGGTATATACATCTGGGTTTACTTTATGCTGTTTCTCGAATATTTGCATTAAACGTTCCGTTCCAGCTACCAAGTAATACGTTTTAAGTTCATCATACTTTTTATCGTTCAAACGTTCATCGGCTGGTTTAAACCCTTCTGTGTCTAATTGCTTCATTGTTGGAACACCATATTCTGCGCCATTAAAATCAAATTCTCTTCGGTTAAGATGTCCAAAAAGACCATCCAATTTAAAGTATGTTATTCCTTGTTCCGTCAATTCTAACATGCGATCTTCAAGAAGCTGCATATATTTTGGTCCTGCCAACGACATATATTCATCAAGAGCTTCTAATCCTTTTTCACGCATAATGGGTACTGCTGGTCTAGCTCCAAAATTACAACCAGGACTTAACCACAAACCTAAATTTGATTTTACATCGTTTACGTTTTTAAAACTTGTAGTGAAATCTATATCAAACTTTTTATTCACTTTCCATGCTTTGTCACTCCAATCAATATGGGAATCTTGCCATCCATCATCAATCACAAATGCTTTAAAGGGAGGAATTCCACGTTCTGTATTTAATTCTTGACTTACTTTAGCTACACTTTTAGAAAAAGATTCTTTAGTTATGGATGGTCCAAAATCAAACCAGCTATTATACTGTACTTGTAAACGAAGAGGGCGAATACGAATTTGGTCTATATAATCAAAAAAAGCATCCTGAATAAACTCGGAATCATCACCGACACCTACAACCGATTTATAGGAAGTATACGTTTTGCCTGCTTCAATTTCTTTCCCCCATAAATAGCTACAAAATGCAGTATTGTTTTCTACAAAATTATAGGAAGCAGGAAATTCAGTGCCTAAAAAAATTGCAGATTGTTTTGTGTAAAGTGGCTGCCCTAAACCTGGTCGCCATTTAGATGGTCCCCAAGCCGTAATTTGTTTCATTTGGTAAGGTTGGTAAACATCACTTGAGGTTATAGCTTCAATATCAATACGTTCTAAGCTTATTGGTTTTTTAGACGTAATATTAAGATATTTATGCAAATAGGTGTTTTCTGGTGCCAATTCATAATGAACTTCTACATCTATACCATGAGATTTATTTTCAAGTAGGAAGACCAATTCCGATGGCGAATCTTTTAGTACTTTTTTAAAGTCGAAAGCATCAGAACTAAGAACGATATCTAAATTCTCTACATCTGTTCCTTTTGAAATTCTAAGTTGAAATTCAGCAGCATTTTCAGGAATAATTCCTTTCGTTGCGAATTTATTAGTTATAAGAGATGTTCTGAGCTTTCCATCTTTTATACTCAAACTTCTGGAAAGAAATTCATTTTCAATTATAAACTCCGATTTCTGCTGACAGGATATTAATGTTGTAAAAAGGAGGGATAAAAAAAGATAAAGCTTAGCATGCATTTTTTTTCTTATATAAAGGTTTTGCATCAAAGTTTGTAAAGTAATGCTCATTTGGTATATTCATAAAATTAATAAATGTACTCAATGATTCAAAAATTTTATTTTCAGTTGCTTATAGTGTATTTTTTTCGATATCCAGATGGTGTTGTACTGTAAATTGTCTTAAAACATTTATTAAAATAGGCCCGACTTTCAAAGCCTGTTTCAAAAATCACTTCTGTAACAGGAATGTTGGTTTTTTTTAATAACCGGGCAGCTTCAATTATTCTAATCTCGCGCACATATTCTTTTGGAGATTTATTTATGGACGCCTTAATTTCGTTATACAATTTAGTTTTACTCATGTTCATGGCCTTGGCAAATTCATTTACTGAAAATTTTGAATCGGATAAGTTTTGAAAAACTATTTCATAAATTTTTTCTTCAAACGGATCAACATACGTGGTGATGCTAACTACCCTTTTTCTTCTTTTTATAATTATAAAATAGAAAATAGAGCCAAGAATAAGCAAAATAATTATAACTGCAAATACACTATATTTTCTTGTTTGTTTTGTTTTAATATGCCCTTCCCAAAAGCTGCTTTCTTTCTCAAAAACCTCTTTGACCTCCGTTTCAGAAAGAATTCTATTCCAAATAATTAAATCATCCATTTGGCCTTTATAGAAATCATTCCAAAGATTAGTTCCAACTTGTAATTCTTTGGGTACGAATTGATATTTTTCAACCTCAAAGAAATTCGTTTTTTTACCATTTAAGTAAAACGTAACCCCTTGCTGTTCTTTAAAAGTAACCGCGATATGTTGCCATTTATCTTTAATAATTCTAGCGTCGTTATCCAGAATATCTGCTATTTGAGGAATTGTAAAAAGCAAAGCGCCACCCGTAGTTATTCTAAAGGCATATGCATGACCAAGAGATGCAATGGCACCATAGTCCCGGTTAAACTCATTTTGCTTAACCCATACAGAAACTGTAATTGCATTGTCAACGGATAACTCTCCAAAATCTATATAGCTATCTTTTCCATTAAACGTAGCCACATTTCCCTTTAATGAATCTTTTATAAAGTCAACATTAATAGTTTCTGAGACGCCTCCAGCAGAATAAACATCTTTTGAAGTATTAAATGGATGACAGAGTATCATTCCATTAATTATCGATTCGGAATTGGAACGTTTTTTGAATAGTGAGTGTATCGTATTTTTGCTAATAGCATTCTTAAAAATATGAAAATTTTGCATGGAACCATGAAAATTTTGACGCCAGTTATCCTTCCCAATTAAAACTTTATTTTCCCATTCGTGCTTCTTCCCTTCCCATTGAAATTCGCTAACTAGTTTTGAATTCAAATAAATTTTCACATTTGGGAAATCAACAACTAATGATACAAAAATCCAATTATCTGCACTTAAAAGAAGTCCCTGTGTATTAACATCACGTATACTCGGCTGCGTAAATTGTAACTCTCGGTTCGTTGTTGTTCGTAACCAAAATGCTCCTGGAATACCAACAAGGGCCATGTTTTTTTTTAGTAAATCAGCTGATTTTATCCAGGCACAAAAAGAAAAAGTGCTATCGATTTGTTCTTTTACTTCTATATGCGAATTTATACCATTAAATAGGAGAGTAGAGCCCACCTCTTTGTTGTTTTTTATGTCAATATGATGTGATGTGAAGGATTGGGTTTTTATAACAATATTAGATGCTAAATCTTGTTTATGAGCAAAAGTTAATTCACAAGAAAGCAGCACAAACAGTATACTTAAATATATTTTTAAACTCTTTCTCAATCTATATTCAGTTATAGTAGTGAAACTACAATTTACAATTTTATTTTACCACTATTTCCTTTTGATTTAATCTCTTATTATATAATAAATCTGGTTTGTTTTCAAGTTAGCAATCAAAATTGCAGAGAGTCAACTTTTAAAACGAATAGTATTGCCCACAGCAAAAATAATTAACCCAAACTTATAATTATTCATTTCTTTTATTCATAAGTGTATTGTATGATTTCTCATACCTCTTTCCCAATTCTATATAAGCATTTCTATCAAAATGAACGTATCCTTCGCCTTGCCATTTCAATCCCACACTTTCAACAAAGCCCGCGTTTTCTATTTTTGCAGGGAGTTCTCTAAGAACATTCCTAACCGTAATAATTCCTTGTATATGCTCAGGGTTTCTATCTATTCCATAAAAGTTAGCCAAATCTCCAGCTATAAATGGAAGATCTGCTATTTCAATATCTTTTCTTAAGTCTTTAATTAATTGATGTAACTCAAATTCATAATTATTTGCCAAATAGGATGTTACTGTATTTGATTCTCCTTGATGCCAAAGCACACCCTTTATTACTCCGTGCTTTTTCGCGTACAAAATTCTTGCCATGGCATTTTTATAAACAGCAGAATTTTTATCTAAACTTCCAATAATGGCTCCTCCCCATGCACATGGAATAAAACCGATTTTTACATTAGGATTATTTTTTAAATATTGCTTTCCAAAATCTATCGCCATGCCGAATCTATCCGAATTATGGACTCTGTGAATTGGGTGCTTTGCTTTTACCCATTTAATATCTTCTGTACCTGGCTCTATATTCGCTCCCCAGTCACTTTTATTTTGACCCAATAGATTGTACATTTCATTTTGAGGTGCAGAATCACCTTCTATAAGAGTTGCAAATCCTGCCATGTTAGATTGCCCCATTAAAATAAAAATATGAAATTTTTCTTGGGCTATATTTGGCTGTGCAAAAAAATTAAGTGTAAATAAAAGCGTTAATAATAGAATGACTTTTTTCTTCATAAGATATAGTTGTGTTTTTAATTTATTGTACTTATTGCTGCAATACTAACAATGTAACATCGATACTTGTTATTCCTAAATAATTATTTAGTTGTAATGTGTTCTATTCTTTTTCAGATAACTGTTTATTGTTTTATTATTTTTTTGCTGAAAGTATTTTCTTTGTTTTCATCGGTGAATACTACTAGATATACGCCTGTCGCTAAATTATTTATATTAATACTGCTATTGTTGTTTTGCATTAGGACTTCTTTTTGTAATACCCGAACACCATATATAGTAAAGATGTTTATTGTAATCTTACCTTCATACTGTAGGTTGAAGGTCATTATATCATTCACAGGCACAGGATACAAAATATGTTGAGGGGCATTGTTTGTTTTAGGTTGCTCTTCATGTACTTCACTATTAGTATCATCAGCATCTTCGTAGCTATAATATCCATCTGCGTCCATATCCTTATAAAAAAAACTTTCAGAAAGCTCAAATGCATCTTTTCCAATAGTTTCTCCAAGTAATCTACCTGGGATATCATCTATGGGTGGGTGTATTCCTCCCCAAATTCTAGATAAACTGGTTTGATCTGATGCATCTTGATAGGTTGCCCACTGCAAGGTAATATCAGTACTTGGACCGTCTTCAAATATCAAAAAGGCATTTTTTTTCACATTAAAACTTCCCATTCCTCCAGGGAAAAAATTACTTCCTGTTAATTGGGTCAATACCTCAGCGGCAGCTCGTGAAAAAGTAGAATGTCCGGATACATATCCTGCAAAAGGCGGTGTTACAAAAGAGGGTCTTTGGTAAGGAACCCAATCCATTGCTTTTATCCAACCAACGCCAGCAACATCGGTAGCTGGATTATCAATAAAATGATTTCCTTTCCATGCATATAATTTAATTTCACCTACATATTCTTTATTTTCTCCAGCCAACTCATCTTCTTCAGATATGATTTCTATATATCCGGGAATTAAAGGGAGGCCTTCCAAATCAAAGTTGCTTTGTGAACTGTCTGTACTTTGTCCTTTTGAAGCCATATATCGTATCGCTGAAATGGGTCTGATATAATCATAATACCCTTTTATTCCCCATGCTGTTATAGCTGCATCATGCATTGCACCGCTTAAGGCTAAATATGATTTTACATCCCATTCTAAATTTTCTACAATCTTTCCTTTGCCTGAAAATTTTTTCTCAGTTAATGGATGATCACTAACATAATTAAGAATCGTAAACCAATGCCCAGGGGGTGTTTCAGATTTAGGACCGTCTGCCCAAAATTCGGCTAATACTCTTGCATAATCGCCTCGTGATACATTTTGAGGAGCATAAGATGCACCAGTGACAGGGTTTAAATCATGTCCTGTACCTATATCGCCTCCTTCATAAAATTTATAGTATGCCTTGTATTCTTCGAAAGTTTTAGGAAACTCTTCTATTTTTGTATTTCCAATGGAGCCTGGTGAGATGTCTATCATTACATTATCTCCAGGGTCTAAATGAGAAGACCAAACAGATACCATAGAAAATCCCCATTTGTATGGGTCACTTAGTCCTGATATTCCTTGAGTTTGAATCGATACAGGTTTCCCTGGGTCATTATATATTTTGTAATTATACCCACCTCGTGGATATATGGATGCTTTTTCTTCATTTAAAGCAAACGGAATTACCTGTCCCCATTCTGGGCCAAGAAAACCTGGTGTACTTCCAGGGATTTCATTTCCGCTTTGATCTATAAATGTAGTTAAAGTTAATGGTTGCCAACTATTAGGATTTGTTAATGAAGGATTACCTGGGGTGTCTACTATAAGCGGAGAATTATTTGGTTGATAGTGATTATTTATATAATCGTTTTGCTCATTAGACCCGTCTTGTAGGCCAAATTCTATTATCTGTTGTGCTATATAATTACCCAGTGCAGCTGGTGAGCCATTTAAATAATCTAGCGAGTTATTATTAATATCATAACCCAACGATTCCATAAATCTTTGATAAGATTTTAACATGATAATAGAGCCAGGGGAGTTTTGAAACCGATGCACCAATAATCTGTATGAGGCATAGCTAATAGCTTCTTCTCTTGCTGTTTGTATGTTATCTGGTAATGATATGTTTTCAAAATGAAAGGAGTAGTCTCCAAAAGTTTTTCCTAGAAATAGGGGAGTAGCTTCAGAATCGTATACAGCCCATGCGTCATACATAGCAACAGATATATGAAACAAATTTCGGGCATGTACCGTAGGGCGCGCATAATCGTTTCTAATAGATTCTAATAAAAATTCATTCCATCTTCTTGCTATCGATTTGTTGCTAGATATTTCTTCTTCATAGACCAATTCATCGGGTATTGTACCATATGTTTCTTCCAGTACTTCTTCTTGCTCACCCTCTTTAACATTAATAAATTGATTAACTCCAACATCATATAACTTTTCTACTCTTCCACTAGGCCAAAAAATTGTGAGTTCCTCTATATTGTTATTATCTGCTAATCCAAAATGTATGGGCTTTATGCTCTGCCCAAGAAAGTTGGCGCCATGATTTAATCTATGCAAATAGTTCTCTCCTATTTTTACTCGAAGAACGGCACCAAATGCATTTCTATTACTTTGAGTACCTTCTAACTCTATTTGTATCCAATTTCCTATATTCTCTAATCTATTATCGAACAAACTTGGCGCACTTCCCCAATTGCCGACCAAAATATCCAAATCACCATCTTTGTTATAATCAAATACTTCCTGTCCTCTAGCATTTGTATAGCTGTCTACCCCATATAGAGCAGATTTTTCTTTAAATGTCCCATCATCCTCTAGTTCAAAAAGTCTATTATACTCTAAGTCACCATCAAAAAAACTTTGATTTACTACATACAAATCTTCGTCCATATCATGATCCATGTCAAAAAACCTAGCTCCCCATCCCCATCTAGCATCCGTGAAACCAACCTTTCGACGTGTATTATCAAATGTATTTCCATTGTTTTGAAAGAAAGGGTTTGGATGTACATCCTCAATGTTAGTGAGGTAAATGTCAAAATTACCATCGTTATTATAATCACAAATATCTACCCCCATACCATTTCCTAAATCACCAAGTCCATAGTGAGCCGTATAGTCAATAAACGTATCATTAGAAGCGTTTATGAAAAGAAAATTTGGAGAAAAATCATTTAAAATATAGAGATCTTGAAGACCATCTTTATTAACATCTATAGGAATACTGGTCCAAGTGCTACCTATATCTTTTAACCCACTCTGATTACTAACATCTATAAAATTGGTATTGCCATCATTACGATAAAGCGCATTATCACCATGCCAACTACTTACATATATATCTAAATCTCCATCATTATCATAATCCCACCATAAAGCGCTGGAACTATGTCGTTCTTCTTGACCTTCTATTCCTGCTTGTCTAGATACATTTTCAAAAGTTCCGTCTTTCTTATTATGCCATAGTTGGTCTTTACCATGATTAGTTAGAAATAAGTCTGGATATCCATCATTGTCATAATCTCCCCAGCTAGCACCCATTTTAATGCCTTCTCCTAAAAATTTATTTTGGCTATATTGATCTTGGCTTAAACCAGAAGCGAAAGTTACATCTATAAACTGCTGTCCTTGGTTTAAGAACAATCTATTCCATGAACTTGGATCCGTTTCATTATACGCTTCTTTTGCTACGATGTATACATCCAAATCTCCATCTTGATCTACATCTGCCATGGCTATACCATTAGCATTTTTAATACTAGACAGGTTGGCGAATTGATTGTTTAAAACAAAATTCTGCCCTGTTACAACTACACCGAAATGCAGGATTATAAATATAATAAGGTAGTTTTTATTCATAGACGTTTCATTATTTTTTTAAAAATAAAAAGCCTTGAATCATTTCAAATTCAAGGCTTTTTTTGGCTCTACATCTATTTTATAAAGTAGGATTAAATGTACCACCCCAATCTTGGTTTTGTTCCAATTTTGGATTACGGTTTATTTGATCTAAAGGTATTGGGAAAAAATAATAAGATTCTGGAACATCATTTAAATTAATTCCTGGCAAATCAACCAATAGATAATCAAAGTCAGCCGGACCGTAAGTGTATAACTGAACATCTGTTGGAAGACCTGTTTTTAAGGTTGCTAACAAACCTTGTTCTTTTGTCCCACTTAATTCTGTATGTAATGTTCTAGATCTTCTCAGGTCCCAAAAACGTTTCCCTTCATATGCAAATTCGATATAACGTTCGTT
Organism: uncultured Flavobacteriaceae bacterium; assembly: GCA_964398035.1. Lineage (GTDB taxonomy): Bacteria > Bacteroidota > Bacteroidia > Flavobacteriales > Flavobacteriaceae > Saonia. The sequence continues at coordinate 11,366 of CAYNLI010000050.1, forward strand.
ATAAATAGCGGCTCTAACTTCTTCCTTAGTGGTTGCCATTATGCCATAGGTGCTACCTACACCTGCCTCTATTCCTGCTCGAGCTCTCAGGTCTCTAATCGCCTCTAAAGCAGTAGGGCTATCTCCTGTTTCATTTGCAGCTTCTGCATGATTTAACAAAACTTCTGCATAACGTATCTCTATCCAGTCTACACTATTTAGTACCACTTGCTCCTGAATCAATTCTAAATCAAGTCCTTTTCTTGGAAAAAAACCTGTTCTACCAAAGTCTGCTGTAGGACCAAACCGGTCTTCAGCTGTAGCAAAAACAATATCAGTATATTGTCTTCTTCCGGTTTTACCACTAAGTTCAAAAAGAAACCCGTTGCCTACAATGTTATCGTAAAACCTTGGGTCTCTATTTTCCCAATAGGTTTGCAAATCATACGTATAAGTTGGTGAAGACCCTGGTTGATAACCATCTGCCATAGGAAAGGATTCTACAAATTTCCATATTGGTTGATCACCTCCTGTAGAGTTTTTAGATTCTGTTAATGGTCGCACATTGTCTTCTCTTCGACCATTAGAACTGTTTACTCCATCAAAAATGGAAGTCATAATAGCTTCTTTATTCCCCTTGTTACTAGTACTCCAGATGTCTGCATAGGAGTCTTCTAATCCAAAGCCCATAGCTTCTAATTCATTTTTAGCAATCTGAGTAGCTGTTAAAGCTTCTGCCCAGGATTCGTTTTCATAAGGATTAGTAGGATTAAATTGAGGACTAGCTTTTAATAATAATATACGGCCCTTAAAAGCCAAGGCTGCTGCCGCACCCACTCTAGCACGATCATTATCTACAAACTTTTCACCAGCAAACAAACTAATTGCCTGATCTAAATCTGTTAGAATAAAATCAAAAGTATCGGAAGAAGTAGCTCTTGGAGTTAAAAGGTCTTCATCTATCTTTTGTGGTGTTGCAATAAGTGGTACCCCTCCGTATACTCTTAAAAGTTTATAATAATGCCATGCTCTGAAAAAGTAAGCCTGTCCTTTTACCTTATTCTTAAAATCCTCTTCTAAGGTTCCGTTATCTATTTCTTGGAGCAGCACATTAATTTTTCTAATTGTATTGTACAAGTCAGAATATTGACTCCAAGGTGAACTTGCAGTTGTTACAAAATCAGCATCCATAGTTCCTATGGTTTCATCTGCGGAGCCTCCATTATCAAAACTTGCGGTACCATTTACAGGCCAATTTCTTGGCATGCTTCTACCATACAAATCTGTTAAGTAGGCATTAGTCAATTGCGTATCACTCCAAACACTATTAGGGTCAAAGGCTCCCAAATTTGTTACATCAAGTGTATCCGTACACGATTCTGCAACAAAAAATAATGTAATCAAAAATATATTTTTAAAAATATTACGTATCATCTTGTTATTTTTTTACAATGTTATTTTTAAACCTATTGAATAAGATTTCATTATTGGAAATGAATCAAGAGTATCTTGTTCAGGATCATGCTCATCAAAGCCTGAAATAGTAAATAAGTTAGTTCCATTTACAAAAATTGATAGATTTTCTATACCCGCTTGGTTTAATAGTTCCTTAGGAAAAGCATAAGCAAAACTTAGGTTCTTTAATCTCAGATATGCGCCATTCCTGTTCCAAAATGTTGAAGATCCGTGACCTAACTCTGGTCTACCCCATCCAACAACACTTGGGTATTGTCCATCAGGATTAGCTGCGGAATATGCATCTGTCCAAAGTTCAAAATAAGGCCTGCTGTCAATTTGAAATACTCCAGAACCTCCTGTGTTTTTTGTTCTAACATGCTTGTCATAGGCTGCGACACCTTGTAGTAAAAAGCTCATAGAAAATCCATTCCATTTTACATCCCCATTAAAGCCATAATTAATTCTTGGTTTTGTATCATCTGAAATAATAGCACGGTCAAAACCATTGATAATACCATCTGGCCCTGGTGCAAAATCGGGACCATTAATATCTTCGAATAGAATTCGCCCTAATTCTGGTGCGCGTCCAAATTGGGTAAATCCAGCAGGTAATGCATCTATAGTAGCTTGATTTCTTATAATACCTTTAGAGATATAGCCAACCAATCTATTGTCAGACCTTCCAATTCTACTGTTGATATCTTCAACACCATCGGATTCTGGATACTTAATCCATTTATCTTTAGCATAACCCATGTTTCCGCCTATAGAATAACTAGCTGATGTACCTAACTTTCCTTTGTATCTTAAGGAAAGTTCAAAACCTTTAATTTCCTTTTCTGCAATATTAGTGGAAGGTAATCCCGAGCCAAAGGTGCCTGGAATGGTTAAAATTGGAGATGCTAAAATATTTTCTATATTGTTTTTAAACACATCTACCTCAAAACTTAGTTTATCGTTAAAAAGCCCTAAGTCTAAACCAATATTTGTAGTTCTATGCGTCTCCCATGTAATATTAGGGTTGGGAATTACGGAAGGTGTGGTGATACCTGCTCCAAAACCATCATCAAATAAATAGCTACCTCCACGTCTAAAATTGTTCTGAAATTGGAAAGGAGCTATTGGGTCAGGAGAAGCGGAAGTACCGTCAAAACCTGTGGTACCAAAAGATCCTCTTAATTTTAAATTACTTACAAAAGAAACATCAAAGAACTTCTCTTCAGACACCCTCCAAGCACCAGAAAAGGAAGGAAAAAAACCAAATCTACCGTCTTTTGGGAATTTATAGGATCCATCTGACCTAAATGAAAACTCTGCTATGTACCTTTCATCAAAATTATAATTTAATCTACCAAAATATGATAAACGAGCACTTGAGCCTTCCCCTCCATTAAAGTTTCTACGCTCAGAGCTACTAGAAGTTGCTAAAATTTGATCTATTTCTCTTGACAATAAATCATCAGCGCTACCAGATAACCCTTTACTTTTTGATTCAGCAATTTCATAGCCTAATAGGCTACTAACATTATGCTTACCAAAACTATTATTGTAATTTAAAAAAGCGTTTAACTGATAACTTTCACTAAGGCTCACTGCTTCAGAAATACCTTCAAAGGACCGGCCAAGGTTATTAACATTTATTTGGTTAAAATCTAATGGTCCTGTTCTAAACTGATCAGCACCAGTGCTTCCTACAGTTTGTACCGAAAATGCTCGGTTATGCAATACAAAATCTTTACGGTTAAAAGTATTCTGTCTATAGTTACCTAGTAGTTTTAAAGACAATCCTTCTAATTTTGGAATTTTGTATTCTAAATTAGCATTAATGTTGAAAGTATTATATATAATATCCCTATAAGCACCACTTTTTATAGTTTCTACGGGGTTAAACCCTCCGCTAGTAACAGGGAAAGCGTCAGGATTTCCACTTGTAGTTGGTGTGCCATCTGCTAAAGTATAATGTGGGTATAGCCTAGACCAGTTAAATGTGGCTCTATAAAAATCACTTAAAGTAAAACCTTCCCCATTGTCTCCATCAAAAGGCCAATAAAATCGATTTGTTTTTCTTCTATTAAAACTAATATTGGTGCCAAATTTTAAATTATCTGTAATCTGAGCATCAACTTTTGCTCTTAGATTATACCGTGTGAAATCTGTATTGTCATAATTTCCCTGATTTTTATTAAAACCTGTAGAGAAAAAATAGGTTACTTTTTCAGAACCGCCATTTAAGGTAAGACTGTGTTGTTGGCTATTTGCATCTTTAAAAATCTCATCGTTAATATCTCTAAAATTAACACCTTTAGCCCAATCGATAACATCTTGCCCATAAGGGGCAGGGTTACCATTATTAATCTGTTGGTTATTTCTATGATGTATTTCTTGCTCAGCTGTATAATCCTGAATAGGACTGGTTGGGGAAAAAATAGCATAGTTTGTAGAGTAGGTGAAATTCACCTTACCAGGTTTTCCGCTTTTTGTTCTAACAACTACAACACCACCAGCAGATCTTGCTCCATATATAGCAGCCGTAGCTGCATCTTTTAAGAACGTAATACTCTCTACTTCATTAGGGTCTAACACGTCAAATTGTTCTTTATCACTAACTATGTCATCAATTACATATAATGCTCCTAAGTTTGTACCTCTAATGTTGATTGAAGAATTGCTACCTGCAAATCCTGAACTGTTGACAATTTGCACCCCTTGTGCTCTACCAGCCAAACTGTTAGAAATCTGTGATACAGGGATAGAAGCAAGGTCATCGGCACGAATAGTTACAGCAGACCCAGTAAGTGTTGCTTTCTTTTGTGTGCCATAACCAACTACTACAACCTCTTCTAAGCTTTCACTATCTTCCTTCATAGTTATGCTTATGTTTGATTGACTCCCTATAACTACTTCCTGTGTAACAAAACCCAAATATGAGATTAATAATACTGCTTCTTCATTGGCAACTGCCATGGAGAAATTACCATCAAAATCGGACTGTGTTCCGTTGGTTGTTCCTTTTTCTACGACATTTGCGCCGGGCAAAGGTTCACCATTTTTATCTGTAATTATTCCACTTACTTGTGTTTGTACAATTGTACTAGCAGCAACTTTTGTAGCGACTATTGCTTTTCTTTTAACCACAATAGTATTTTTATTCTTAAACTCATATGTGAAATTAATGGGTGTTAAGAACTTCTCTAGAAGTACTCCTGCTTTAATTTCCCCTTTTTCAAAGGCCAATTCTGGAGCATTTTTCAATAGATCGTTACGATAAATAAATTTGTAATCAACTTGCTTATTAATAAGCTTAAATGCTTGTTTTACATTAAGTGTTATATCTTCTTTAATGGTTATGCTGGAGTTTTGCGCAAGACCTTTGTTCGGGCCGAGGGCAAATGTAACAGTACAGCATAGGAAAATAAAAAATTTCATAGTTAGTTTTAAAAGGCTGGATCCAAAATTGGACAACAGTGCCTTTGTAAATTTAATTTTCATAAATTTGTTCGGTTTAGTTAAACATTGTTTTAATTACTCTACTTGGAAAAAGGTTATTGCTGTGGAAGGTGCTAGCCTTTTCCTTTTTTTTTACTTAATAGTTATTGTTTTTTCATTCACTTCAATTTTTATTTGGCCTTCGCTAGTAGCCTGGATTAGTATTAATATATCTTCAATAGATTTTGTTCTTTCTAATATTCCCGTAAATACGAAATCTTTATGGGCAGCAGTTTCAAAAAGGACATCGACATCATACCATCTTGCCAAAATTCTCATCAATTCATTTAAAGGCGCTTCATTAAAGGTGAATAATCCATGTACCCATGAAATTTCTTCGGAAACATCTACCTCAAAAATATTAATTTCATTGGTGTTGCCTTCAACTTTTGATTGCTGGTTTGGTTTTAAAACTATTTTATTTGCACCTTTTTCTATTTGCACTTTTCCTTCAATAAGCGTTGTAGATACTACATCTTCATCGTTATAGGCTTTAATATCAAACTGAGTTCCTAAAACACTTACTTCTTGAAATTTGGTTTGCACATTAAACGATACTCCTTTGTGCGCTGTACTTGGGGATACTTTAAAATAAGCTTCTCCATATACTAATTCTACTTTACGTGTTTTTCCTTCTTTAAATTGAATTGGGTATTTTAATTTGGATTCAGAATTTAACCAAACCTCGGTACCGTCTGCTAGTTTTAGAAAAAATTCTCCCCCTCTAGGAATGGTTAAGTAATTATAAATGGTAATTTCTTCTTCCTTATTATTTTTTGATTTTGTGTTATACACCAATTCTTCTCCATTGCTATGTACGTCTTCCGATTGGTATGTCTTGCCTTTTTCTAAAGCTACTTGATTCCCATTACCTAGGGTAAGGATTGCCTTGTCAGAACCAGCTTCTATTACAATAGTTTCCTTATTAATAATGTTCTGTGGCTGTTTTGTGTTATAAAAATTAAAAAGAGTTCCGCCAAACATTAAAAGTACGGCAGCTGCAACACCCATTCTTCTATAAAGCACAAGTCTCTTTTTACGTTCTCCTTTATCAAGCTTGAGTTGGATGGACTTTTTGGCCTTATCTAAATCATATTCTGTCATATGTTGTGCAACTATGTAGTGTATTCTAACAAAACGATTGAACAAGCTAGTATTTTGTTCCTTTTTTAGCCATATTTCCAATTTTTCTAATTCATGAATATTCGCTTCCTTATTAAGGAACTTCACGATTATATTTTGAATTTCGGCTTTTTTCATTTTGAGAATTATATAATAATTACGCAGAAAATTTAACAACCCCTCTATTATTTTAGCATAATTTTAATATTTTTTTATATTTGCCTTAACATTTAGGTTTCATTTTTATACTAATTCAATGTCAAATTTAAATTTCGATACTAATTCTAAGTTAGCGCAGCAATTAAAATCTGGTAACTCTAAAGCCTATGATTTTGTTATGGATTCTTATTATAGAAATCTCTGTGCTTATGCCTTTACCTTGACCAATGACCATGCAAAAGCAGAAGATGTTGTGCAAAACGTATTGGTTGAAGTATGGGTAAACAGAAAGAATATTAACCCCGATTATTCCATTAAAAGTTACCTGTATAAATCGGTATATAATGGATTTATAGATCAATATAGAAAAAACAAACCTGTTGTTTATTTAGAGAAAAGATATTTAGAAGCCATAAACTTAGTTGCAGAAAGTGAACAAGAAAATTTGGAAGAATTAATTTTATTGGTGGATAAAGAAATAGATAAACTACCTCGTAAGTGCAAAAATATTTTTCTGTTGAATAAAAAAGAAGGACTTACCCATGTTGAAATAGCAGAATACCTTAATATTTCTATTAAAACGGTTGAAGGACATATTACACGTGCATTTAAAATTCTAGAAGAAAAGTTGGATGCCAAAATGGAAATGACTTTCTTTTTATTATTCGATTTTAAGCAACAATTAAGAGGATTGAGTTGATGTGGTAAAGATATTTGTCATTTTGTAACCCTCCAATTTGTTATTATTATGAGAAAATTCGCTTTATCCTTTTCCAAATTGAATTAGAGAGCTATTTAATAGTAAAGTTTATTTTGTACAGTAGTCTGCAATCTGTTAACTGTAAACCTCCTTTACCATCTTCTTTTTCTTTTAAAAGATCCTTTTTGTACGATATACTACTTTGTCTTCATTGTGAATTTTGAATGAGCCCAATAACCGTTCTGATAACTACGTATAAACTGACTTTGGATGGTGTATACTTTAACTGTCATTAAAATAAAACCTAGTCTATATACCTATGCATTTACTTAATTTTTATTAGCCATCCCCTGAAAAACTGCTTAAAAGATTGGAAATACATTGCTTTCAT
>CAYNLI010000051.1:0-18320 GCA_964398035.1 uncultured Flavobacteriaceae bacterium
TATTATAAATTTACTGATAATCAAGATACGAACTTAACTACTGACCTCTATAATTATTATTTCTGGCATTACCAGTTTCATACTGTTTCCATTATTTTGTTTCCGTCAATAAGTTCAAAAAATGGAGAGAATATTGTTTCGTATTCTGTTGTTAACGAATAGAATATTGTTTGTGCTTTTCTGTTTGGTTTAATTATGTTTCTGTCTTTTAGTTTTCTCAAATGTTGAGAAATCGCAGAAATTTTCAATAAAGGAGGAATCATTGGTCTGGTTCACCAAATGATTTGCTGTAATAAGTGCATTGGCCTGTTTCTCTGTGAATTGTACTGGAGCTACTACATAGCCATCCATTAGGGAATATCCACGTCCTTCTATGGTGATTACTGGAACACCGGCTTCTATAAGTTTGCTTATATCCCTGTATATGGTTCTTATACTGACATTAAACTTTTCTGAAAGTTCAGTGGCCGTTAAAATTCTTTTTGATTTTAACAGGGTGAGTATTGATATGAGCCGTGATAACTGAGACATGGTAACAAAGATAGCGAACCCAATATTGGGTTCGCTATCATGATCGGATGATTTATTTCATGGAATGTAAGGCAATTCTATTCCCTTCTGTATCTATGACATGGGCCATAAAACCGTTTTCCCCAATACCTGTTGGGGGTAAGGATAGTACCGCCAGCAGCTTCTACTCTCGCCAATGGCACACTTAAATCACCACCACCGGGAAGATAGATCAGAACCCCATCTTTGGAAGGGTTACAACCTTCTGCTTCAATAATACCTCCGCCAACACCGCCCATCTCGTATTTAACATTGGGCATTGGGGCATCGGTAATTTCTGTTTCTAAAACGGTAGTATAGAATTTTTTTGCTCTTTCGAAATTTTTGACAGGAATTTCAAACCAATTAATTGCATTTGTCATGATCTATTTTTTAACTATTAAACTTGATGCAAAGTTAATTGGAGACAATGTCAAAGGATGTCAGGGGTTGTTTTTAGTTTAAGAGAAGTTTAATGGGATAGGGTTTTGTTATTGGTTAAGCTAAGAGCTTTAATGTATTGCTTTTAGCGACCGATACTGTAACAAGGTTCAGCATATATATTGAAGTTAGTCTTATTTTTTCTTAACAGGAATTAATTCTGAGCCCGACATTAATTTGGCTATTATAGTGGTTTTTGGAAATTGCTCTAATATTATTTTTATAAATACGGTAATGGGTATTGATAATATCATCCCGGGAATACCCCAAAGAGCCCCCCAGAACATTAACATCACCAAAATGGTAATTACATTTATAGAAAAGGATTTTCCCATGAAAATAGGCTCTAGGATTCCGCCCATTATTACCTGAACAAGTGTTATGGTGAGGATAAAAAACAATAGCACCCCTGTTGTATCCAACTCCACAAAAGCAAATAATGACAATAGCGAAACTGATATTACAGAACCTACCATTTGTACAAAATTAATAACAAATGCAAATAACCCCCAAAAAATAGGGAAGCTCACATCAAAGAAATAGCAGGCAAGTGTAAAGCCCAAACCAGTAAAAAAGCTGATGATGAATTTTACTTTTATAAAAGTTATAATATCCTTTTCTATCCGTATAAATACTTTTACAGAAGAATGTTTTTGGCGAATAAGTATACTATTCAATACTTTCTGCAAGTTTAAGGACTCTGCAAGAAGTAAGAATGCAAAGAAAAAGGTCATTAAGGTCATTGAAATGGTATTGCCTATAAAACCGATTGCAGAACTAGAGGTTTTTTTTAAATCTATTTCATGGATATAGTGTAGCGTAATGCTTTTTCCTTCTATTCGCTCTACCCCAAAATAGTCTTCAAAAGGGATGATTAATGTTTCTAATTTTGATTCAGCTTTTTCAAATAAGTTGCTTTCAGAAGCCAAAATCTCTTTACTTGAAAGGTGTATTAGTTCACCAGAAAGTTTAAAAAAGACCCCAATAATTATAACAACAATAAGTAGGCTAATTGTTTTTGATACGTTTTTCTTTCTTAACCATCGTATCAATGGCCAAAAAATTAAAGCAATGAACATTGAAAAAACAAGGGGTATAAAAATAAAGGACAATAATTTTAAAATATAAAACACTACAGGTAATGCAATGATGAGCAATAATATATTTGTGGTTCTTCTTTCGTTCATTTTTAATTTTCTTTTTTACCTCAAAAATAGAGAAGGCAATACAATAGTTTATAACCATTGATCTATAGCAATGCAAAAATACAACCTAGTTACATCTTCCTTAAGTATTACAGATGGATTTTTTTAAAAGCACTTGCTTTTTAGTCTTCTTCACCCAATCTTAAAAGGGTATCGCTATGAATGTATAGTAATTCTGTGGTTTCAATCAGTTTTTTAGTTATGCCTGCAACGGTGGCACTATCATTGGCAAGAGAAGTGGCCATGCTACTGGATATTTTATGATCCCTAATCAATTCATTCAACGTTCCATTGATCAAGACATCTATTTTCTTTGCTTTTTCCTTAAGGTTTTCCAATTTCTCCAAGTGTGTTTCTGGAGACTCGTCAATTTGGGTCAAATATATTTCGCGCAGCACTTTTGATACCTTTTGCCTTAAAAGATCATACTCTCTCTGTATGAACAGATTTTTAGAATTCATATAGCGATCTACATTGTTTTGTAAGCTACCAATGTCCTTTATGGTCTCTACCACGTTCCGGCTTGCTAGTTTTATTCTAGTAAAGGATTCTATGCCTTTTTCCGATAAAGAAAATTTACCTTGGGCCAAGGCAGCATACTTGATTATTTCACTATAAATGGTCTTTACTTTTTGGTAATAAAATTCATCAACATCAATATCCAGTTCTTTCTTGGATTTTTTCATGACCTCTTTTAGCTTTTCTTCTCCTTTAATATCTTCCCTATGAAGGTTGAGCCCATGGCAAACTATTTCAAAGGCGGTATGTTCAAACAATCGCTTGCTTTCATCCAATAAAGCTTTTAATGCTGTTTGAGGATATGCCAAAACATTTTCATTTAGATATACGGGAAGCTCAATTTGGTCATCTACTTGTTCTTTTTCCACGATGAGCTTTTTTAAGACCTTAATGAGTATGTTTATAAAGGGAACCATGACCAGTATGCCAATAAGATTAAACACTGTATGAAAGATGGATAGCTTTATAATATAATTGTCCGAAGCAACACCAAAACTAGAGGATGAAAAATCCACAAATTGTCCAAGTGGCCCGATTAATGAAAGAGCAATAATACCAGTTATGACATTGAATATTAAGTGGGCTCCAGCCAGTCGTTTTCCAGCAATTTTGGCACTCATAGCACCCAATATGGCGGTAATCGTAGTCCCAATATTGGCGCCTATGGCAAGTGCCAATGCGTTGCCGTAGATTATTTGTTCTACAGCCAATGCGGTAAGGATCAAGGCCATGGCGGCACTGCTGGATTGTAATATAAAAGTAACGGCAATGCCAATAATGCAATATATTATGACACCCCAAAAACCAGTAATGGCATAGTCTGCCAAATTAATAGTGTCCTTATAAAGTTCAAAACCTTCTTTCATAAAGTAAATCCCCAGAAAGAAAAACCCAAGACCAGCAAGAATATGACCTATTCCTTTGATGTTTTTAGATTTTTGAAATACAAAGAGGATTCCAAAAACCAACATGGGCATGGCCAATGTTGAAGCTTTTATGTGTAACCCAAAAATTGAAATCAACCAGGCAGTAACAGTGGTGCCAATATTTGCACCAAAGATGATGCCTATACCGGCCTTTAGACCTATAAACCCAGCACTGATAAATGAAATGGTAATAACAGAAATTAAGGAACTGGATTGTAAAATTGCGGTGACCAAAAAACCTAAGCCCAGAACTTTTATATAATTTATTCGTTGCCTTTTTCAACAGTTTTTGTAAAGGCCCTTTAACAAAAGCATTAAACCCTTCTTCTAACATGATCATGCCGAAAAGTAAGATGGCAACACCAGCGGAAATTTGTTCAAAATTTGGGCTGATAAATAGAGTCAACCCTAAAAGAACAAGGACAATAGGAAAGAATATTTTCTTTGTCATATATAATTAGAATGCCTTTGGGGCTTAATTGAAAGGGCAGTTGTCCCTAACGGTTTTATAAATGTACACCAAGTTAATTGCTTTTTTTGTCAAAGGCAAGGAAATAAGAAACCATGGAAAAATTAGCAGTACCTTTGTGGCCATAATAAGATATATGACATTTAAATCATTGGGACTATCCGATGCTTTGTTAAAAGCAGTGAGTAAAAAAGGATACACAGACCCATCTCCCATACAAGAAAAAGCAATACCCTTAATTTTAGAACATAAAGATGTATTGGCATCTGCACAAACAGGAACAGGAAAAACAGCAGGTTTTACACTGCCCATGTTGCAAATACTATCTAGAGAGCAACCTTTGAGACACAGGCCAATCCGTGCTTTGGTATTGACACCTACTAGGGAATTGGCGGCACAGGTATATGATAATGTAAAAGAATACAGTGAATTCTTAAACATTAGATCCACCGTTATATTTGGAGGGGTAAACCAAAGACCGCAGATTGCTACACTTAGAAATGGAGTGGATATTTTGATTGCAACACCTGGACGTTTATTGGATTTGCACAATCAAGGAGCACTATCCCTCGCCAAAATTGAAATATTGGTTTTGGATGAGGCTGACAGGATGTTGGATATGGGTTTCTTGCGTGACATCAAAAAAATAATGTCATTGATGCCCAGACAAAGACAGAACCTATTGTTTTCAGCAACTTTTTCTAAAGACATTAAAAGACTGGCAAATGATATTTTGAATCACCCTATTTTGGTTGAAGCTACTCCTGAGAATACTACAGTGGAGAAGATTGCTCAGAAAGTGTACCGCGTAGCAAAAGGCTTAAAAACTGGATTGATCATTAAATTGATTTCTGAAGGTAATTGGAAACAAGTTCTTGTTTTTACACGTACCAAACATGGTGCTAACAAGTTGTGTAAGAAAATGGAAAGTGCCAATATATCTGCTGCAGCCATTCATGGAAACAAAAGTCAAGGCGCACGGACAAAAGCATTGGCTGGATTTAAAAATGGAACGGTGCGAGTATTAGTTGCCACTGATATTGCAGCTCGTGGTTTGGATATTCCTTTATTGCCACACGTTATTAATTTTGAACTACCCAATATAGCCGAAGATTATGTGCATAGAATTGGTAGAACTGGTAGAGCAGGAGCAGAGGGTGAAGCTTTATCTTTGGTAAGTGCGGATGAAACCAGTTATTTACGTGATATTGAAAAACTGATCGGTGTAAAAATTGAAAAAGAGATCATTGAAGGTTTTGAACCTGACCCTAATGCTTCCACAGAACCAATTAAACAAGGGCAACGTTCTGGTCGTGGTGGTGGTTCAAGAAATTCACCTAACAAAAATAAAGGTGGAAATTCTAACAGGTCAAAACGAAACAATAATCGGAATAGAAGAAGAGATTAGTTTTGAGTACACAACCCAATAACCCGTTACATGGCGTAAAACTTGAGCAAATTATTAATGATCTGGTGAGTTATTATGGTTGGGAACATCTTGGAACTAGAATAACAATTCGTTGTTTTACACACGACCCTTCAGTAAAATCCAGTTTAAAATTTTTAAGAAAAACCCCTTGGGCAAGAACCAAAGTGGAAACCTTGTATTTAGAAGTGTTAGAGAAACAAGATGGGGATTCTTGAATCTCTTTGCCTCCTAACACCAATTAATTTTCAATAAATTTCTAATCTCCCAGTTTGTCCAAAACTTTCTCTAGAAGGTATTTGGTAGTCCATATTCCTTTATCATTTGTTAAGTATTCTGGTTTGTTGGCCATTTTTCTCATCAAACCTCCCTCATGTTTAATGCCCACATATCCACCGGACCAACCTGATTCTTTAATGATTTGGAACACTTTTATAAAATTCTGTTAGAGGTCAGTAATTAACTACTGACCTCTATTATATTAATAACTCATTCCCGACTGTGCATTAATTGACAACGTAGTATTAAAATTAAAAACGCCCCTTAAAAAAGGAGCGTTATAAACAAAGCCATTCTGTGGCTATTCTTTATCTAAATTCTTGGTCATATTAAACCCTACAAATAGCCCAATACCTGCCATTAAAAAGATTGTTCCTGGATAAGCAACATCTTGTTCAACTCCTATTTCATGAATTATAGATGCAATGAAAATCCCTAGCCCAATGCCCATTAGCAATAAGGCTACATTTAGAATAAGGACTTTCCATATAGGTGCAGTTTTACTACGGCCTTTTACAAAAATACTGGCATCTGCCCCTTTTTCTATTAAGGCTAAGCGTTCTTTGTTTCGTGTTGAATAATGCAAGTAGGCAATTGCAAATAACGACCCAAAAATAATAGGTACTATAATTATTTCTCCTCCCATAACTGTTTGTTTTTTGTGCTAAACTTGTTTTGGTTTCTGTTACAAGTTTCAAGCTGATTGATAATTATTATATTTGTTTCATAGCCTATGACGACACCTTTTAACTTATGGTTACAACATTTTCCAATTATTTTTTTAATGAAGCTGTAACCACCGCTTGGTTTTTGTCGTCCAACACTCAAATGAGTGCAACCAACGACCAACAAGATATAGCTAAAGTACTTAGTGGAGATACCAATGCATATGCTGCTCTGGTTGACCGTTATAAAGATTTGGTCTTTACTTTGGCATTGCAAATGCTGAAGAGTAGGGAAGAGGCAGAAGAAATTTCCCAGGATGCTTTTATAAAAGCATATAAAAACCTAAGTTCTTTTAAAGGAGACTCTAAATTTTCTACTTGGATATATAGGATTGCCTATAATACATGTTTGGACAGACTTAAAAAACAAAAGCGGCAACAAAGAACTGTTGCCATAGATGAGTTTACCGAGCATGAAGTAAAAACATTGGATAACGCGTTGGATTATATGGAGCAACAAGAACGCAAACAGGCTATACAGGATTGTTTGCAATTAGTATCAAAAGAAGATAGTGTGTTGTTGACCTTGTTCTATTTTGAGGAACTGTCCTTATTTCCAAGACCTTTATGTATTCCATAGTCATTTTTGCAGTATTGTTGTTTGTGCAAATACCATTACTAAAAAAACAGTTTGATAAGCAGTTGGAGTATTAAAAATAATAGCAGTGTGATAGCCCAAAAAGGATTTAATCTATTAATGTTCTGTGTTGAAAAGGAAATTCATTTTTATGGTACAGTCTCAAGGATGCTCTCTTTCCATGTTCTATCCGATGTATTTCCCCCCTTAATATGAGCAAGAAAGAATTAAAATATTCAATGTTATAATTTAATGCTTTCATTTAAACATTGAATATGATTTTTCATATGACGATAAAACAAAGAATAGGGTTGCTAAAAACCTTATAATAAGCACATATTTTATATAATAGAAAAGAAATTACACTTTCTTCCGTTATATAATAGATATAAATCATTGTTTACCTCCCCCCAACTTTCATAATTAGATCGAAGAAATTTAAATTTTTAATGTTTAAACCTTTTTTTTACATTTTTGTAATGTTAAGTATTGTCTTTGGATATGGGCAAGACAATGATTCTGACAAGAAGGACACTTATTTCTACACCCCAGAATTTTTAGTGGGCAAAACAATGCCTGCAAATTCTTCTTTTCCCAATAGCAACCCTGAAACAGCTTTATTTGTTGGTTTAGGCAAGAATAACTTTAAGAACCCAAATGAATGGGCTTCATGGTTGTACAATCCAAAAACTGGAGTTTATTTGGGTGTGACAGATTTTGGCAATACTGAAAAATTAGGAAGGTCTTATACTCTTATGCCATATATTGAGTTTAACTTTTCAAAATGGGGGTTAAGAAAATTGAATGTGACCGTTGGTATGGGCGGTGCTTATTTGGACACTCAATATCACCCAGAAATAAATGAATTCAACAGGGCAATCTCTACAAAGGTAACATGGGCTTGTCGATTTTTTGCCCATTATGATATTTCTTCTGGAAGAAGTATGACTTTAAAAGTTGGTGGTGGAATTTCACATCTTTCAAACGGGCATGCAAGATTGCCCAATCAGGGATTGAACTCTTTATTGTTAAGCATTGCTTCTAGAATAAATTTCAACCCTGAAAGGACTGTTGATCATCAACTTTTTTCAAAGAAAATTTTTGACAGGACACAGCAATACTACTTTTCGTTAAGAACAGGTATAGGGCAACAGACATTTTTAGAAACTGAAGAAAACAATAAAAAAAAAGAAGTGTATTCAGCTGTTTTTTCCGGTGGGAAAATATATAATAAGGTGCTTAAAGTGGGCGTTGGTTTCACCTATCGTTTTTATGAACATTATTATGATTACATTAAGGAAAATGAGTTGACAGAATATATTGATGCCCCATATAAGAATGCGACAAATTTTAATGTGTTCATTGGTGCAGAACTACTTTTAAGCCATGTTGGTCTGGAGTTGCAAATGGGATATAATGTGTACAATCCTTTTTATAAAGAGCATTGGCTTTTAGATAAAAAGAAAGAGCTCAACTGGTATTATAAAATTAAAAAGGCAGTCTCGGGCAGGCTTGGCTTAAAACTTTATGCGCTGAACACAAATAAATCCCCAAAGAACAACATTTTCATCAGTGCTACTATAAATTCAAACTTTGGACAGGCAGATTTTAACGAGCTGAGTTTTGGCTATGTTCATCGATTTTCATTGAATAAAAGAGAATGATTTTTTATTTTGCTTGCAGCCAGTCGGCTCTTTGTTTTTCAACTTTTTTCTTCAACTTTATGTCGTTTTCTTCAAATAAAGAAATGTTATAGTCTTGGTTTTTTAATAAAGTTGTTGAGGTATTTTTTATTTCTCCATAGCGCTCGTAAATAAAGTTTACAGTGTCATTGGGTTTATAGGCGTTCAATATGTCATTCAAGTTAGATGAACCATTCAATTTTACATTTTCAATTTGTATGATTTTATCTCCTTTTGTTAATCCGGCAATATAGGCTGCTGTATTGAATCTTGAATAATTGTTTATTTTTTGTTCTCTGAGTGATACTACAAAATAGGCTACTTTGCTAATTACTTTATAGACTAATTTAATAAGCATATAACATTACAAGTAGTAGTAAAGTTTTTAACTATTTTTGAGGTACTTATTTATAGAAAATGAATGTAAATATTCACGAAAATTGGAAAATTCATTTAGATGATGAATTTAAAAAACCCTATTTTTCCACACTTACGAGTTTTGTAAAACAGGAATATGCTAAAAATACATGCTATCCTAATGGGAAGAACATTTTTGCAGCGTTTGACCATAGTACATTTGCCCAGACCAAGGTGGTTATTATTGGTCAAGATCCTTATCATGGCCCAGATCAAGCCAACGGATTGTGTTTTTCTGTACAAGACGGTATTAGGCATCCGCCATCACTCATCAATATCTTTAAGGAACTACAAACTGATATAGGAAACCCTTATCCCCAAAGTGGTAATCTGGAACATTGGGCAAAACAAGGGGTGTTATTGTTAAATGCAACATTAACGGTAAGAGCGCACCAAGCTGGCAGCCACCAAAAAAAAGGATGGGAAACGTTTACTGATGCTGTAATCAAAAAGATTTCTCAAGAAAAAGAAGGATTAGTTTTTTTACTTTGGGGTGGTTTTGCAAAAAAAAAGGCTGTACTTATAGACGCTGCCAAGCATCATATTTTAACTTCTGGTCATCCATCACCACTGAGTGCAAATAGGGGGTTATGGTTCGGTAACCAACATTTTAGTAAATGTAATTTATTGCTAAAAAAATCATTTAAGGAAAGAATTATTTGGTAAATATAAAACGTAGTACAATATCTATTATAATAATAGGAAAAATACTACGTTTTAATTTTAAGAATAATATTTTTTTATATGGTAGCAATAAAGCCAAAATCGATTCTTCTTATAGATGATGATAAAACCACAAATTTTTTAAATCAATTATTTATTAAACAAATAGGATATGATTTAAAGGTTAATGTAGTTACAAACGGTGAAGAAGCAATTGATTTTTTAAGTAATGATGAACTTTATAATGATGAAGGTTCACCATTTACTCCATGTTTAATACTTTTGGATACCAACATGCCAATTATGGATGGGTGGGGTTTTTTAGCAGCTTTTGAAGAAAAATTTGATCAAAGGATAAAGGATGATATTGTTATTGTTATGACTTCTGCATTGAACAGTCAAGATGAAATAGCAAAAGCTTTATCTGACCCCAATGTTAAATGTTGTACTCAAAAACCATTGTCAGATATTAAGATAAAAAAATTAATTGACGACTATTTTTAACATTGTTATAATCAGTTAATATCTTTCACTATAGAATCATAAGGGATTATAGTATTTATTAATTTCAAAGAGGCTAATGTACCCTGTACTTTTTCTACTGTTTTTATGCTTATTTCTGATTGACTCCATTGTGTAAGAGACAGCCAGTCTTTTATATCCTCTAATTGTTGCCCATATCTATTTGCCAAAGTTTTGTCTATACTGGGAATAGATTTGAATTCTGAAGTATATAGGTTAATGATATCCAGAATATGCTTTAAAACACTTTCATTGTTCTCAATAAAATTATTTGTGGCAGCAATCACAAAGCAAGGCCATGGAGTAGGGCAATCTCCCAATCGTCTAAATGTACCATTGTCAACCAAAGGTTTGGTGGTAAAATGTTCCCACATAAAATAATCGGCCTGTTCACTGGTCAGAGCTTCAATGGCACCATCAAGATTATTTATAATTTCAAATTGTAAAGCATTGGTATCCCATTCTTGATTTTGGGCATGTACGTATGCCATAAGATGGCTTCCGCTGCCAAAACGGCTAATGGCAACTTTTGTGTCTTTTAATTCGTCAACCCTTTTATAGGAACTTTTTTGGCTTACATGAATGCCCCATAATAACGAAGAAGAAATATATTCTTGAACAATTTTTGATGGATTCCCTTCGGTAATACTTTTCACAAGACCTTCCGTTAAAATAATGGACAAGTCAGTTTCTTCATTTTTTAGCATTTGGCACATTCTTCCTGTACCTTCTGGTATATTTTCCCATTGAAGGTCAATGCCACGTTCTAAAAACGCACCTTCTTCTATAGCCATGTGCCAAGGTAGGTTAAAGTGTTCTGGCACGCCTATGATTTTTACTTGCTTCATTAATCGGTCAACTTTTGTAAGGTATATTGGATCAACCCATCTACTGCTTTTGATGGGTTTTTTGAGAATTTCCCAGTACTTCTGTTGGCTAAGATACAATTCATGGAAACGGCTCTGTGTCCATACAGTTTTGCAAGGCCATACATGCCAGAAGTCTCCATTTCTAAGTTGGTGATAAGCATATTTTTATAGGTAAAGGATGCTAATTTGGTATTTAGGCCAGGGTCTTGGGTTGCAAGGCGTAACTTTCTTCCTTGTGGGCCGTAAAACCCTGTGTTTGTTACAGTGAATCCAAATCGTATACGATTGCTACTCAACTGTTCACCTAGTGTTTCATCAAATTTAACTACGTAAGGGGTAGATTTGTGGGGGTACCAGTCTGCATGTTTTACAAAGGCTTCTTGGATTTCTGTAATCTGTACATGTCCACTATCATAAAAGTGCAAAAGGTTGTCAAAACCCATGGCATATTCGCTCATTAAAAAAGAATCAATGGGAATGTCTGGCTGTATGGCCCCAGAGGTTCCTATGCGTACAATATCCAAATAAGTTTTGTTGGTTTTAATGGTTCTGGTATTAAAATCAATATTGACCAATGCATCCAATTCATTAAAAACAATATCAATATTGTCTGTTCCAATACCTGTGGAAATTACGGTAATACGCTTGCCGTTTAAAACACCGGTATGGGTAATAAACTCCCGTTTCCCTTTTTTAAGTTCTATGGAATCAAAATATTTAGATACATCGGCAACTCTATCTGGGTCACCTACAGTAATAATTGTATTGGCAATGTCTTCTGGAAGTAGATTAAGATGGTATATGCTGTTATCTGGATTCAGAATAAGCTCAGATGGACCAAGCTGCATACTATAATTTTAAAATTCTGTCTGTATCTGTATTGTATAGATAGTTGTATTTTAAAGAGCCTCCCAAATACAGGTCATTATCTCGTATTGCTGAATAATAATTAGCATTTCCTTGTAATATTTCTTTTCCTTTTTTTGTTATTTTAACAGGATTAAAAGATGTAAACAAAGGTTTTAATGTAGAAATGATTCTTTCATATTGTGTATCGCCAAAACCGTATAAACTTTGATTTTGAAGAATGTTCTTCATAAAATCATTTTTGTTAAGGGGTTTTTGTTCTATGGCTATGTTCAAGATATGGTTTTCAATATCGTTCAACCCATTTTTAATTGTTGGAAAACGTTTTAAATGGGTATTTATAGCACCAGACAGGTAATCAAATTGATATTTATCAAAATCAGTTAAATTTTCTAAACGTATGGGGTTGTCACTACAATATAATTGCCATACATAATCTGCATATTCTATATCATCTTGACTAAGAATTGTTCTATTGTCATACATTTTATGCAAATGTTCATCTCCTAACTCACATAAACCATACATTTTATCGCTTTCATCTTCTTTTCCACTACATATTAGTGAAATTTGCGCATATTTTCTATGGGTCTTTAACCAACTCAATACCGCCAACATATTTATTTGACAAAACAAATCATACTCAAACCACAATACAATTTGATCTTGTTGCTTGTGGTTACAAAGAGAGCGGTATTCCTTAAGGGTCAACTCTATAAATTTGGACTTGGAAACTTTGTAATTTTTGTGCAAGAATTCAAATCTGGTTTTCCAGAAAGATTCACTGCCTACATTGTTTAACGTTTTTCCTTCGCACAACATTTCGCGCCAAGTAATAACGTCTCCCTTAATGTTCAGGGACTTCAATTTTTTAGTGAAATTGTCACCGTTTGTTATGTGCAAAAGGGAACTCATGTTGGTTGTTGTTAGGTTTAAGGACAATAAATGTAACGTTTAATCTTATATATCAAAAAAAAACATGGAAAAACTATCCTCCAACACGTTTTGTTTTAAAGCCTTTATCTTCAAGAATTTTCATAATTTGATTCCTATAATCCCCTTGGATTATTATCTTGCTGTCTTTGAAACTACCACCAACACTAAGCTTGGTCTTAAGTTCCTTTGCCAGTTTTTTAAAGTCGGCATCAGCTCCGGTATACCCTTCTAAAATTGTAATTGGTTTTCCTTTTCTTTTTTCATATTTACAGATAATTGGAGCATCTTGCATCCAAATATCTGGTTTTACAGATGAAGATTGTTCATTTTTACTTGGAACATGTTCAGGGAAAAGATTTTTAAGTTGATCTTGTAAATCCATTGCTACTCTTTTATCAGTCCTAATTCAATCAATCTTTCATGTAAATATTCTCCTGCAGTAATATCTTTAAATTCTTTAGGATGATTTTCATCAATGCAATTCTCTAAACAATTCAATGGCATTTCACTTACTGGATGCATAAAAAATGGAATGGAGTATCTGGAGCTGCCCCATAATTCTCTAGGAGGATTCACAACTTGATGAATAGTGGATTTTAATTTGTTATTAGAGAGCCTAGAAAGCATGTCTCCAACATTAATCATAAGTTGATCTGGTCTGGCAATAGCATCTAGCCATTCTCCTTCATGATTTTGCACTTGCAGTCCTTTTCCATGTGCCCCCATTAGAAGTGTTATTAGGTTGATGTCTCCATGAGCTGCGGCTCTAATGGCATTTTTTGGCTCTTCTGTAATTGGTGGGTAGTGAATAGGGCGTAAAATAGAATTGCCATTTTTAATGAATTCATCAAAATAGTTTTCTTCTAATCCCAAATGCAAGGCAAGTGCCCTTAAGATATATTTGGCAGTTTTTTCCAACATTTTATACGTTTCCTCACCAACGCTGTTAAAGTTGGGAAGCTCTTTTACAATGATGTTATCTGGGTATTTGGCAAGTAATTCAGGATTATCTTCTACATACTGTCCAAAATGCCAAAACTCCTTTAAATCGCCCTCTTTTCTACCTTTAGCGTGTTCTTTTCCAAAGGACGTATAGCCTCTTTGCCCACCAATGCCTTCAATTTCATAGTTGCCTTTTGTTCCTGAAGGAAGTTGAAAAAAATGCTTTATCTCACTATATAGGTTGTTTACCAGTTCTTCTGATAAAAAGTGACCACTTACAGCAACAAAGCCAATATTTTCAAAGGCACCACCTATTTCTGTAATAAATTTTTGTTTTCTATCTATATCTTCAGAGATATAATCCTCCAGATTTACACTTGGTACTGCACTCATCTTGTACATTTATTGTTAAAATCAAATTTAAGAAATAAAACGGAATTTATCAGGAGGAAATTAAGATTCAATTGAATGGTTTTTTGCTACTTTTATCCCACGCTTTTTAATGTGTTATTTATGCAATACTCCAATGAGGGAATAGACAAGGAAATTCAACTGAAACTATATGTTGATATGCTTAAACCACGTATGGTGGAAGAAAAAATGTTGATATTGTTGCGACAGGGAAAAATATCCAAATGGTTCAGTGGTATAGGACAAGAGGCTATTTCAATCGGAGTGACCAATGCATTGAATACCGATGAGTATATATTGCCCATGCACCGTAATTTAGGTGTTTTTACTACAAGAGGGATTCCGTTGGACAGGCTTTTTTCGCAATGGCAAGGAAAAGCCAATGGATTTACCAAGGGTAGGGACCGTAGTTTTCATTTTGGCACCCAAGAATATAAAATTATTGGAATGATATCCCATTTAGGACCGCAATTGGGTGTGGCAGATGGCATTGCCCTTGCTGATATATTACAAGAAAAAAATCATGTTACCGCTGTATTTACTGGAGATGGTGGCACTAGTGAAGGGGATTTTCATGAAGCATTGAATATTGCCGCTGTTTGGGATTTGCCTGTATTGTTCTGTATAGAAAACAATGGTTATGGGCTATCTACGCCTACAGATGAGCAGTATAAATGTAAGGATATAGCTGATAAGGGAATAGGGTATGGTATGGAATCGCATATAATAGACGGCAATAATATATTAGAAGTGTATGCCACTGTAAGCAAGCTATGTGAGAGCATGCGCAAGAAGCCAAGACCTATTTTGTTGGAATTTAAAACATTTAGGATGCGTGGCCATGAAGAAGCTAGCGGAACAAAGTATGTGCCCAATGAGTTAATGGAGCATTGGGGGCAAAAAGACCCTATAGCCAATTATGAAAAATTCTTGTTCAATGAAGGTGTTTTAGATGAGGCATCAAAAAAAGAAATTGAGCAAAAAATAGCAAAGGATATTGAGGTAAGTTTAAAAAATGCCTTTGCTGAGGAATCAATTGTATGTAATGAAAGAATAGAATTAGATGATGTATACAAATATGTTGATTATAAAGAATTTAACCATGGAAGTATAATAAAAAAAATACGCCTTATAGATGCTGTTTCTGAAGGGTTAAAGCAATCCATGGAGAAGCATGACAATCTTGTAATCTTGGGACAAGATATAGCAGAATACGGAGGTGTTTTTAAAGTGACAGAAGGTTTTATTGATGCTTTTGGGAAGGATAGAGTACGCAATACACCTATATGTGAGTCTGCAATTGTTTCTGCTGCAATGGGACTTTCTATAAATGGCATGAAAACAGTTATGGAAATGCAATTTGCAGATTTTGCCAGTTCAGGATTCAATCCAATAGTCAATTATTTGGCAAAATCGTATTACAGGTGGGGTCAGCATGCTGATGTTGTTATACGAATGCCTTGTGGTGGTGGTGTAGGAGCAGGACCATTCCACTCACAGACCAATGAGGCCTGGTTTACCAAAACACCAGGATTAAAAGTAGTGTACCCTGCCTTTCCTTATGACGCCAAGGGATTGTTGGCAACTGCCATCAATGATCCTAACCCAGTATTGTTTTTTGAACATAAAGCATTGTATAGAACCATTTATCAGGAAGTACCTACGGATTATTATACGTTGCCCTTTGGGAAAGCTAGTGTTTTGAAAGAAGGAACTGATATTTCAATTGTGACCTATGGGGCAGGTGTACACTGGGCATTAGAAATATTGGGAGCTAACCCAGAAGTTAAAGCTGACCTTATTGATCTGAGAACATTACAACCTTTGGATGTAGAAGCTATATTTTCATCAGTCAAAAAAACGGGGAAACTTATTATACTGCAAGAAGATAGCTTGTTTGGTGGTATTGCCAGTGATATTTCTGCTTTGGTCATGGAGGAATGCTTTGAATTTTTGGACGCTCCTGTAAAAAGAGTGGCCAGTAGGGAAACACCTATACCTTTTACCAAGAGTCTAGAGAATAATTATTTGCCAAAACTTCGTTTTGAAACTGCTCTATTGGAGTTGATTAAATATTAAGCGAAAATAATTCATGTAACTCATCGAAAAGTAGCATCTGATTATATTCTTTTCACGTAATATTGGTTTATAATAAATAAAACCATTAACTATGAGAAAATTAGTAGTATTAATTGCAATTTCTGTGTCTGTTGTTGTTGCTTCATGTTCATCAACAAAAGTGGCAAGGGATGCAGGTAACAATCTTAGCGGTAGCTGGATTTTAAACAGTATTTCCTATGAAGGCAGTTCGGGAAGTTTTAAGTCTGTCATTTTTAATGACGCAAAAGACATATGCTTTGAAGGCAGTGACTGGTTCTTTAGGGACAACAACAATACTGGGAGGTATACCATTAAGAGTAGTACCCTTTGTAAAGCTGGTGATCGTTTTATTCGTTGGTCTGTAATAGATCGTGGAGGCTTGCCCAGTCAACTTCAATTTAAATTTATCGATGAAAAATTAAAAGATATTTCTGGCGGTGTAGGATATCGGTTAGAAATTCACAATTTAACTGCAGATGCCATGACTCTTAAATCAAAAGTGATGGTAGATGCCGAACCAGTTTTTGTAGTTTATAATTTCACTAAAAAATAAAGATAAAATGAAAAATATAGCTTTAAAGAGTATATCAATTTTTATGATTTTGACATTGATAGTAAGTTGTAAAACAGTACAAAACGCCAATAATAAACAAAAAGGAGCAGTAATAGGTGCTGCCGGTGGTGCTTTAATAGGTGGTATTATAGGAAATAATGTTGGTAAAGGAGATACAGCTCTTGGTGCCATCATTGGCGGTGTTGTTGGTGGTGTGGCCGGTGGTTATATTGGCAATAAAATGGACAAGCAGGCAGAACGTATTGAAGAAGAGATTCCTGGTGCAGAAGTAACCCGTGTTGGTGAAGGAATCAGTGTTGTTTTTGATGAAAACAGTGGTGTTTATTTTGATACAAATAAATCTAATATTAAAGGAACATCTGAAGAAACATTAAGACGTTTGGCAGGTATATTTAAAGAGTACCCCAATTCAAATATTTTGGTTGAAGGTCACACAGATAGTTCTGGTGCTGCTGAATATAATTTGTCCTTATCCAAAAAAAGAGCAGAATCTGTTACGGTCTATCTAACTGGGCAAGGATTGTCCATAGGCAGGTTTACCACTAAATGGTATGGTGAGGATAACCCAAGAGGAGACAATGCTACACCAGAAGGTAGAGCAAAAAATAGAAGGGTAGAATTGGCTATTGTTGCTAATGAGGCTTTAAAACAAGAAGCTATAGAAAATACCAAGAACTAGTTTCTAT
The DNA here is from genome assembly GCA_964398035.1 of uncultured Flavobacteriaceae bacterium. GTDB lineage: Bacteria > Bacteroidota > Bacteroidia > Flavobacteriales > Flavobacteriaceae > Saonia. The sequence goes on from CAYNLI010000051.1 coordinate 17,786, forward strand.
TATTATATATGAAGGCTAAAAAACCAGTTGTAACAACTGGTTTTTTGTTTTTAAAACAAAACTATCCATATCATCATTTTCGGAACGATTTATGATTTAAAATAACCAGAGAACTAAAAACACCGTGGTTATGAGAAAATGGGTACTGTTTACCTTGTTATGTATTATGGCCTTTACCTTGAATGCTCAGACAAAATCAGAAAAGACATAGACAGAAGCACTAATAGCTATTATGGAAAAACCAGGTTATAAATAAGATAGGGAAGCCCAATAGCTCAATTTAATCTATAAAAAAAAGGAGACATTGATTAATTGCTCCTTTTTGTTTTTTTTAGATTGATGAATTTTAATGGGTGTGGTTTCTACACTCTGCCCAACGGACTCTTTTGCTATCACTAAGTCTTGAAAAAAATGAATTTCTTCTTGATTCTGTTGGTGTGTAACTGATGAAAGTTCTCATGATGTTTTTTTTGATTGTTAATATTGCTTTTTTGATTGATTTACTATAGACCTAATGGGTATAGTTTCTACTTTC
>CAYNLI010000052.1:0-18300 GCA_964398035.1 uncultured Flavobacteriaceae bacterium
ATGAGACCCCCATAAGTAGAGAACTATTGAAACAGTCCATAAAATATTAAGAAAACTCACTATTGGGAATAAATTTTCTAATTACATTATCATTTTATAGATTTATATAAAATTCTTAAGAATGAAAAAACTACTCTTTGCTATACCCCTAATCGCACTTATTTTTAGTTGTAAAGAAATTAAAAAATCACCTACTACAGACACTCTTGCTGTTACTGACTCCATCCAAATAGAAGAAATAAAACCTCCCTTTTTATGGGAGGGAGCCAATATTTATTTTTTATTGACTGATAGATTTTATAATGGTAATAAAGAAAATGATATAAATTTTGAACGAACAAATGATACTGGAGCTTTAAGAGGTTTTATGGGTGGTGACATTCAAGGAATCACTCAAAAAATAAATGATGGTTATTTTACTGACTTGGGCATAAATGCCATATGGTTTACCCCAGTAGTTGAGCAAATTCATGGAGATACGGATGAAAATACGGGCAATACGTATGGGTATCATGGGTATTGGACCAAGGATTGGACAGCAATAGACCCTAATTTTGGCACCAAAAAAGATTTAGAAGTACTCGTAAAAACAGCTCATGAAAATAATATTCGTATTCTATTGGATGTCGTACTAAATCACACAGGACCAGTCACAGAAGAAGACCCTGTTTGGCCATCTGAATGGGTAAGAACAAAACCCACTTGTGAATTTACCACATACGAGAATACAACAAGTTGTACACTGGTCAATAATTTACCAGATATTTATACGGAATCAGATGAGGCAGTAGAACTACCAGACCAATTATTGGCTAAATGGAAAGAAGAAGGTAGATTGTCTACTGAATTGGATGAACTTCAATCATTTTTTGAACGTACAGGATATCCAAGAGCACCTCGCTTTTATATTATAAAATGGTTGACAGATTATGTAAACGATTTAGGGGTTGATGGATTTAGAGTAGATACTGTAAAGCATGCCGATGAGAATGCATGGAGTGAGCTTTATGTTGAAGCCTCATATTCTTTTGAAACATGGAAAAAGAAGCATCCAAGCAATGTTCTAGATGACAAACCCTTTTATATGGTAGGTGAAGTCTATAATTATAATATTTCCACAGGAAGGAATTTTGATTTTGGAGATAAAAAAGTGGATTATTTTAACCATGGTTTTAAAAGTCTCGTCAATTTTGAATTAAAGCAAGATGCATTAAATGACTATGAGACCATTTTTAAAAAATATAACCGTATCCTAAACACCAAATTAAAAGGGAAAAGTGTGGTCAATTATCTTACTTCACATGATGATGGTCAACCTTTTGACAAGGAACGTAAAAAACCTTTTTATTCGGCCAATGTGCTTTTGCTTACCCAAGGAGCATCACAAATTTATTATGGGGATGAAACCGCAAGAAGCTTGATTATTGAAGGTACAGAAGGTGATGCTACATTGCGCTCTTTTATGAATTGGCAAGATTTGGATAGTTTGACCGAAACAAGAAGAATACACAACCACTGGAAAAAGCTAGGGAAATTTAGAAACAACCATCCTGCCATAGGAGCAGGCAAGCACAAAAGGCTTACAAAAAAACCTTACGTCTTTAGTAGATCATATGTAGATGAAGATTTTAAGGATAAAGTGGTAATAGGTCTAAATTTACCAAAAGGAAAAAAATCTCTTTGGGTAAAAGGCTTTTTTGGAAATGGCACTAAACTATATGACACCTACTCTGAAACTGAGGTAGAAGTTAAAAATGGAAAAGTAATCCTAGACAATGATTATAATATTGCGCTTTTAGAACTTATCAACTAGACCCAAATAAGGACCATTATATTTACACCTTTAAACACAATCTTTCATAAATGAAAATAAGTAGAATGAGCTTTATTATAAAGCTATTTTCTGGAGTCATAGGGTTAATTGCACTTGATGCTTTTTGGTTTGAAAAATATATTATTGACTGGACAGTATTTGATATATCTAAAAATGAGGACAGCAAAATAAAAATTATACAGCTTACAGATTTACACCTTTATAAGATAAAATCATTCCACAAATCCATTGCAAAGAGAATAAATAAGGAAAATCCAGATGCTATATTAATTACAGGAGATTCTATTAATCATACCAGCAAGCTTTCCATATTAGATGATTTCTTAAAATTAATAGATAATCATATTCTAAAAATTGCATCCTTAGGAAACAAAGAATATTCAGGCCGTATTAATTTTGATGCCTTAAAAAAAGTGTATGAATCAAATAATGGAATGCTTTTAATCAATCAAAATCATGTATTAAAAATAAAAAATAGATCAATCAATATTATGGGGATTGATGATTATTTGAGCGGAAATGCAGATTATTTTATAACCGCACAAAATGTAAATGTATCCTTAGACACAATTGTACTAAACCATCGCCCAAAATATAGAGATGAAATAGACAGGATAAATCAGAATCTTAAATTACCTCTAAAGCTAATATTATCTGGTCATACACATGGTGGGCAAATCACTTTTTTTGGAAAGGTTCTTTTTAAGCCTGAAGGCAGTGGTAGATATTTAAAAGGATGGTACAAAAGCGAAGAGTCATTAATGTATGTATCTAAGGGCATTGGCACCAGTATTATTGATGTAAGATTTGGTGCAAGAGCAGAAGCTTCTATATTCTATGTTTGAGAATGCACCGCAATTCTATTTCCCTCAGAATCAATAAATAACCCCATAAAACCGTGACCAGCGCCAATTTCAGTTTTTTGTTGTAGCACCTTTCCGCCAACACCCTCTACCCTACCCAATTCTGTAGTGATATCTATACAAGAAAAATAAATCAAAGGTCCATCTCTTTCACTTGGTGAGTACATCTCATGCTTTACCAAAGAGCCTTTTGCTCCAGGTATTTTAGGGTCATTAGGAAACCATCCCATGACAAAACTTCCTAGGTCATGTAGGGCAATTTCAATATCAAAAACTTCTTCGTAAAACTTTTTTGCCCGATCCATATCAGATACTGGGATTTCAAACCATCCTACCATATTAATCAATTTAGTAATCCAAAAATATAAAAATTATTTTTCAGCATAATAACGCTTCAAAATGGCATCAATTCATAATCAAACATAAATCTAATATACTAAAAAAGGAAAATGCATATTTTTGAAAAAGAATAAAACACCATGAAACAAAAAATAGTAGTTCTAACAGGTGCTGGGGTAAGTGCGGAAAGCGGCATAAAAACCTTTAGAGATGCTGACGGGCTATGGGAAGGGCATGATGTTATGGAAGTTGCCACACCACAAGGGTTTAAAAAAAATCCAGAATTGGTATTAGATTTTTATAACCAAAGAAGAAGGCAATTATTGGAAGTAAAACCTAATAAGGCTCACGAAGCTTTAGTAGGTTTGGAAAAATACTTTGATGTGCAAATCATTACGCAAAATGTGGATGACCTACATGAAAGAGCAGGGAGTTCCAATGTTGTTCATTTACACGGAGAGCTTTTAAAAGTGAGAAGTTCAAAGAATGAAAATTCCGTTTTAGAATGGAAAAAAGATTTAATCTTGGGAGACGTATGTGAGAACGGTCATCAATTACGCCCGTATATTGTGTGGTTTGGTGAAGATGTGCCTTTACTTACCAAAGCATCAGAACTAGTACAGGTTGCTGATATTGTAATCATCATTGGTACTTCTATGCAAGTATACCCTGCAGCAGGTCTTGTAAATTATGCACAACATGGAACACCTCTTTATTTTATAGACCCAAGGCCTAGTATAGGAAAATCAGATTTTAAAAACTTGACCATCATTTCCGAAACAGCTACGATTGGCGTACCTATTCTGGTTTCAAGTTTAATTGACAAAACCTTTTGATTTTTAAAATAATGACAAAAAAAGAGCTGTACAATTCATTGAACTATATAGATCATACTCGAGAAAAACGAGGGAGAATGGCACAAATTGTGATTGATAACCCTGACCTCGTCCGCCCTCTCATGGAAATTGTTTTTATGGTAAATGACCCTATCTCCATAAGAGCATGTTGGGCATTGGAATATTCTGCCAAGCATGAATTGAAGCTTATTTTACCACATTTGGATTATTTTACCAAAAACCTAAATACAGTACAGCATGATTCTGCAATTAGACCTATGGCAAAAATATGTGAATTGTTAATGTTGGACTATTTTAAAAAATCAGGTTCAATCTCTAAAAACTTTATTACAGAAGAACACTTGGATAAAATAACTACGACTTGTTTTGATTGGCTAATTGGCAACCAAAAAGTGGCCCAAAAAGCATATTCCATGACCTGTCTGCTTTTAATTGGCTCAAAACACCCTTGGATACACCCTGAACTAAAAATGGTCCTAGAGCAAAACTATGCAAATGGAAGTGCTGCATATAAAGCTAGAGCAAGACTTACTTTGGCAAAACTCAGATAATTGATTAAATATTTAATTCTAGAGTTCTAATAATCCTTTAATCCAACTATCTAATAATCCTTTAATGAGTATCTTTGTCCCTTTCAAATTTCAATCCAAATAAGATGTCATTAAACCCATTAAGCGCCATTTCTCCTATTGATGGTCGTTATAGAAGCAAGGTAAATAACCTAGCTCCATTTTTTTCTGAAGAAGCTCTTATTAAGTATAGAGTACTTGTAGAAATTGAGTATTTCATAGCATTGTGTGAAATACCATTACCTCAGCTACAATCTTTTGATACCGGAAAATTTGAAGCATTGCGCAAAATATATAAAGAATTTACTTCGGAAGATGCTCAGGACATCAAAGACATCGAAAAAATCACCAACCATGATGTAAAAGCGGTTGAGTATTTTATAAAAAAGGAGTTTGACAAACTGGGACTGGAAGCTCACAAAGAATTTATCCATTTTGGATTGACTTCCCAAGACATAAACAATACTGCCATTCCGCTTTCATTAAAAGAAGCTATGAATGAGGTCTATGTGCCCCAATATTTTGAAGTATTGAAAAAATTACAGAGCTTGGTGACAGAGTGGGCAGATATTTCCATGTTGGCAAGAACTCACGGGCAACCAGCATCCCCTACCCGATTGGGAAAGGAAATTGAAGTTTATGTAGTTAGATTAAAAGAACAGTTCAATTTATTGAACGATATCCCAAGTGCTGCCAAATTTGGTGGGGCCACAGGAAATTACAATGCGCATAAAGTAGCCTATCCAGATATTGATTGGAAAGAGTTTGGGCAACAATTTGTACAAAAAAAATTGGGACTGCACCATTCGTTCCCAACCACACAGATAGAGCACTATGACCATATGGCTGCTTTGTTTGATACCTTAAAGCGAATCAACACCATTATTATTGATTTAGATAGAGATTTTTGGACTTATGTTTCTATGAACTATTTTAAACAAAAGATAAAAAAAGGGGAAGTTGGTTCTTCTGCCATGCCACATAAAGTAAACCCTATTGATTTTGAAAACTCTGAAGGAAACCTAGGTCTTGCCAATGCTATTTTTGAGCATTTATCGGCTAAACTTCCTGTTTCCCGTTTACAAAGAGATTTAACGGATAGTACTGTATTGAGAAACATAGGGGTTCCTATAGCGCATACAATTATTGCTTTTCAATCTACTTTAAAAGGATTGAACAAACTATTGTTGAACAAGGCTAAGTTTGAACAAGATTTAGAAGACAATTGGGCCGTAGTGGCAGAAGCCATACAAACTATTTTAAGACGCGAAGGGTATCCAAATCCATATGAAGCTTTAAAAAGGTTGACACGTACCAATGAGAAAATAAATCAGCAATCCATTGCTTCTTTCATTGATACTTTGGAAGTTTCTGATGCAATTAAAACAGAATTAAAACAAATAACTCCTGCGAATTATACTGGGATTTAAATGAAAATTTTTCGGATTGCCATTCTATACTTAGCAATATTATCATTTATTGTTGCTCAATTATTTAAGGTGTTGCATTGGATTTTTAATGATTGGCTGAACAGTCGGTTTCTTTTCTACTCATGTTTTTGTTTAATTTTTATTTATTGGGTCAGCTTCTTTTTTAAAAAGAAAAACAAAAAATAACTTCAAAAAATTATATCTACATTAAAAGAATAGACCTGCAAGGTTTTAAAACCTTGCAGGTCTATAAGTTTGTTAATTTGTGCAGCCCCATCATTAGAAGACAATCATCCACAGACTATTTTGTCATAACCAAATATGAGAGTGCATAAATTGTAGTTATCCTTCTTTATGAATCTCTACAGAATGTGGGTAAGGAATTTCAATACCAGCTTTATCCAAGGCCAGTTTACAATTTTCTAACGCCCCAAAATATACATCCCAGTAATGTTCCGGTTTGCAATAAGGCCGTACCGCAAAATTCACAGAGCTATCTGCTAATTCTGATACGTTTACGGATGGCTCAGGATTTTTTAATACGTTATCGTCAGCTAATAATACGTTCAACAATACTTCTTTTGCAGTTTTAATATCCTCACCATAACCAACACCTATTGTAATATCTACCCTCATTTTTCCTTCAGCAGTATAATTAATGATATTCCCGTTTGCCATAGCTCCATTGGGAACAATAGCTAATTTATGATCGGGAGTAACCAATTTAGTAGTGAAAATCTCAATTTCTTTTACAACACCCAAAGTACCTTGAGCTTCAATTAGGTCTCCTATTTTATAGGGCTTAAAAATCATAATCAATACTCCACCTGCAAAATTGGACAGGGATCCTTGCAATGCCAAACCAATTGCTAAACCAGCAGCGGCAATAACGGCAGCAAATGTGGTTACATTTATACCTAGTGTAGATATGACCAAAAGGATTAAAAATATCTTTAAGGTCCATGAAATCATATTTAATAGAAACAGCTGTAACGATTCATCATACTTACTCTTTGCCATCATTCTTTTAGCGGCCTTGACAATCCTTTTAATTACCCATGAGCCAATAATGTAAATGATTATTGCCGTTAACAATTTGGGGCCAAATTCTTTGGCCAGATCAATTCCATAATTAATCCATTCTTGTGCTTTTTCCATAATTATTTATAGTTAATATTAATGTGTGCTCCAAGATAAGAATTTGTTATAAAAAAGAAACGATTCTATATATTTCAGTATAAAAAAATCCCGTTCTAAATATTTAGAACGGGATTTTTTTATAGAGGATTTAGTCTAGCCTTTTAGAAACGCTCCTATATCTCCTAGACCTTCTCCTTTATAATCAGATTTTTGAATGGCTTGTATAAGTTGAACTATATGCGCTGGATTCATGTTTTTTCCAAGTACTCTTACCAAGGCAAAACCTTTTTCTTTACTGCTACCGTATATGATTACTTCATCTATGGCATCCTCATCACCCAAGTATTTAATGACGCCTTTACCATAACTAGAATTCAACTTCATAAGCTCTACAAAATCATCATTCTTTAAAATCTCCTTTACCTTGGCATTTTCAATTTTATATTCGGCTTCATTTTCAGCAGTCTTCCTAAAAGCCAAAACATTTAATTTCCTTAAAGAGAAAAACGCTTCCTTTTGGCTTTCTGATAAATCAGCTTCCGCTAAATTCAAAATACTTGTGGGAACATCCAGAGTAATAAAATTTGGGTTCTCTGCACTATCTACATAGTACTCTTGAAGACTTTGTGTTGAAGAGCAAGAAGCTACAAGAGCAACTGCCAATATCAATAATCCTTTTATGCTATTTTTCATTGTTCTTATTTTTTTTTGATAGATCCTTTTTAATTATCAGAATTCAGTTGTAGCATATAGTTTTTTACTTCTCTACAACTGAATTCTACTTCTTCTTAATGTTTACCTGCTTTGTGCAATTCTTGTGGTAAATTCATTTTATTTGTAAGAGATCCTATTTTAGTTAAATCAATATCACCTGTCAATGAAAGCAATACTGTTTCAATTTTTCTGTCATTGATTTCTATATCAGCATTTTTTATTCCGGTAACAAACATTAACAGTTCACTTACATGATCTTCATCTTTACCACTTTTAATGTAAAACTTAATATTGGCATCTTTATCCTTAACACGCATCAATTCTTCCAAAGATGCAGATTTAAGATACTTGTTTACAGTTCCATTCATATCAGCAGAAACACCCTTGTCCTCTGTAATAAAAACTTTTAGACCGTTAAGGCTTTGTGCTATATCCATGAAATCCTTTGCTTCTGGATCATCAATATCTACATTGATCTTGCTCAAAAGTCTGAACATACTTTGGTTTACTACTACGGAACTTACATTGTCCATATCTTCAAATTTATCAAAGATAGATTGTGAAAATCCTGTTAACGGTACTATTGCGATTAATAATATTAAAATATACTTTTTCATTTGTTTACGTTTTTTATTCGTTATTATAAATTTTTTGAGTTGTTACATCAAACTCATTTAAGTAAGCCATTTTCTCGGTTCCTTTACCAAAATTACTGGCCAATAGGCTCATTGCTTTTTTTGTTTCATTATAAGCATATTCTGCCTGTTTCTGTTCTTGGTAATCCTTATAGCTATCGGAGCCAAAATAAACACCAAATAGTAAGACAGCTACTGCAGCAACGGAAATCCACTTATAATAGTTTTTTCTAGGTTTTAATGGTACCTGCTTTGTATACTGTTCTTCTTTGGCTTTAGAAAAATATTGAAACATTGGGGCGTATTGCTCTAAATGTGTTGCCACATTTTTTTGTGAAAAATACGTTCGTAATGTTTCTTCTTCAGTTACTGTTGTAGTAACCTCAAAATACTTTTCTAATAATTTTTCTATGTTATCCAATTCCATAGCTATGTTTTTTAATTAATTTTTCTCTAACTGTTTTTCTTGCTCTAGACAATGTAACGCGTACTGCTGTGGGGTTCATTTCTAGTAATTTGGCAATTTCATCAAAATCATATTCTTCTACATCCCGTAATTGCAGTACCATTTTTTGTTGCTCTGGCAAATCTTCCATGATTCTCTCTACCCAACTTACACTATCCTTTGCCTCTACTTGTTTTTGCAATGATGTACTGTTATCAGTATAATTACTGTGCACCAATTTTAGGTTGCCCGCCTGTTTAGATTTTAATCGATCCAAACAAAAATTCTTCGTCATTGTCATGGCAAATGCCTCTACATTATTATAGTTCTCTATTTTATTGTTCTTGGACCAAAGCTTTAACAAAATCTCTTGGGTAGCATCTTCTGCTTCCTCAGAGGAGGTCAACAAACGCTTAGCTAACCTATAAAGCTTATCCTTAAATGGCATTACTACTTTTACAAACTCTGCCTGATTCATTGTTGGTTCAATTGTTTTGTAATCCTATATATTGGTTTACATAATGAAGACGAAGTATAACGAATTTTGTTACAAAAAATTTTTATTTCCTTTAGATGTCCCTATTTTAGTTGCCTGTAACCTATAAAAATAGGTGTTGCAATTGAAAGGAAAGTTATAAAATCAATACTAATTCTAACATATATGGAATGATAATTGATTCAAACAAAAATAAAAAGCTATGAAAAAGTATGTTTGGTTGTTTTTAAGTGCTACAATTTTATTTGTTGGCTGTAAAAAGAATGACGATGGTGTTGGAGAACCTGGCGGACAAGATCCAGATCCAACTGCAGATGTTGATGTTCAAAACTTTATGTGGAAAGCCATGAACCTCTGGTATTTTTGGCAAGCTGACGTTACAGACTTAGCAGATAGTCGTTTCTCCAACAGTGCTGAATACACTACTTACTTAGAAAATTTTTCTAATCCAAAAGATTTATTTGATGATATACTCTTTACTGATGACCGTTTTAGTTTTTTAAGTGACGACTATGAAGAATTGGTACGTTCCTTTGCTGGGATTTCCAAAAGTGATGGTTTAGAGTTTGGTTTGGTTCAATTTTCTAATAGTGATGATATTTTTGGCTATGTACGCTACATAGTGCCAAATTCTGATGCATCTACCAAAGATATTGCAAGAGGAGAAATATTTACTGGAGTAGATGGTCAAACATTAACTATAAACAATTATGTAGAACTTCTTTTTGGTGATAATGACACCTACACCCTTAATATGGCTGATATTTCTAATGATGAAATTGCTCCAAACGATAAAGATGTAACATTGACCAAACAAGAAGGGCTGGTAGAAAACCCCGTTTTTATTGCTAAATCTTTTGATATAAGCGGCAACAAAATAGGGTATTTAATGTACAACCGTTTTACAAGTAATTTTGATGAGGAGCTAAATGATGCATTTGGACAATTAAAATCTGATGGAGTTACAGATTTGGTATTGGACATGAGATACAACCCAGGGGGATCAGTAAATACTTCTCGCCTATTGGCTAGCATGATTTATGGCACTAAAACCAATGATTTGTACATTAAGCAACGTTGGAACAGTAAAATACAACCAGAATTAAGTACTGAACAATTAGAGGATTATTTTGCTTCTTCAACAAGTGAAGGCTCTCCTATACAAACTTTAAACCTTAATACCGTTTATGTCTTGGCCACTAATAGTTCCGCCTCTGCAAGCGAATTGGTCATGAATGGTTTGGCTCCTTATGTTGACATTGTTCATATAGGGGAAACTACAAGAGGGAAAAATGAGTTTTCCATTACTTTGGTAGATATACCTTCTAATAGTTATGTATATAATTCCAGTAACGAAAGTGGTATAAATTCTGATAATAGCTGGGGGATTCAGCCTTTGGTCGGTAGAAATGAAAACGCAGATGGTTTTTCTGATTATACTGCTGGTCTAGTACCTAATATTGAACTAAAAGAAGACTTGGGCAATTTAGGAATACTAGGAGACCTCAACGAACCTCTTCTTGCAAAGGCAATATCAGAAATTACTGGAATAGCTGGAAAAAGAGACTTTACTGTTAAAATACCCATTAAAATTATGACGAGTTCCAAAATGTTTACGCCCACCAAAGACAATATGTATTTGGACAAGGAATTGAATTTAGATTTAAACTTTCAATAAAAAAGATAAAGCGGCTTGAAAATCAAGCCGCTTTATCTTTTTAAACTGAACTTGTTTCAGTTTTTCATTGTCATTGTTCTCCGTTATAAGCTCAAAGAAAGTCCAACTCTTATATTTCTCCCCTTAGTTGTAAATCCTACGATTTCTGTATACTCTTCATTTAAAAGGTTTCCAGCAGACAAAAACACATTCAATTTATTAGAAATCAATTCATGCCCTATATAAACATCCAATAACGAAAAAGGTGATAATGCGACATCAGTAAAAGTATTAAAATCAGTGTCAGAACGGTCACCTGTATAAGAATATGATAGGGAAGCATTAGTCTTGTTAGAAAAATCATATCCAAAAGAAGCATTCACTTTGTGCTTTGGAATACGAATGGCATTATCTCCCTTACGTTCAGTAAACGTATAATTAGTAGTTAACTTAAGCGCTTCGCACAAATCCCAATCCAGCTCAACCTCTACACCTTTAGCATCAATAAAACCATCTATGTTTTCATAACCATTGGCACCATAAACAATTGGCTGGTTTTCATCTCTATTAAAATAAAGAGCACTTACCCGTATACCTTTTCCTGCATATTCCAGTCCTCCTTCTATGGTTTTGTCCTCTTCAGGTTTTAAGTCTGCATTGGCACCAAAAAAACCAAACAACTGCGTAAGCGAAGGTGTAATATATGATGTGGCATAAGAACCCAATACTTTTAAATAGCCATTGTTTAATTTATGGGTATAAGACGGATTCACATTATATACAAAATGGTTTCCATATTCTGAATGGCTGTTAAGCCGTCCTCCCACATTTAAATTCAATCCAAAAGAAGATACATACACCATATTTGCATAAGGATCTGTAATTGTAAAATCTTTGGTGACATTAAACTCACTTTCATCCTTTAAATAGTTCAACCCAAGAACAGTATAGAAAGTATCATTAAAAATGTATTTGTTGTACAGATCAACAACAAGGTTTTTTCCTTCAAAAGTACTGGGGAAAGCACTTTGACTTTCTGAAGCATAATCAGTATGGGCTCCATTAAAGTTTACCGAGCCATTTTTGTATGCATATATTGATGAAATCCCAACTCTTTTTTGTTCTCTTAAAAACTGATAAGGAGCATCCAACAATCCAAAAGATTCATCAAACTGAGTCCGCAATTTGGTGTGGTTCCCATAAACGGAAATTTTAAATGCATCCGTAAATTGATACCCCAACTTTACATCTGTGCTAAAGTTTGAATAATCATCCTCAATATTGGTAGGTGTTACAATAGCTGAAAGTCCATCTGAATAACTACTTGTAAAACTGGCCAGATAATTAAGCTTTCCCAATGTGCCGTTCATCTGCACACTATTGGAAAAATCAGATATATTATAATTCTGATTTACAGCAGTTTGATTGGTTCCCAAACTAGATTGAACATTTAAGGCAACTTTTTCCTGTGAAGCTTTTTTTGTTGTAATACTGATTACTGCTGTGGCCGCATTGGTGCCGTACAGTGTACTTGCTGCTCCTTTGATGATTTCAACCGACTCAATATTGGCCATTGGCAATAATCGCAGATCGTATTCTTGGGAAGAAGATGATGGATCGGAAACTCGCACGCCATCAATCAACACCAATACCTGTCTTCCTCTACCACCTCTGGCATACACACCATAAATAGCGCCCTGTCTTCCTCTACTACCTACAATCTCAATACCACTTTTGGCATTGATGATTTCCGCAATGGTTCTTCCTTGGTTTCTTTCTAGTTCGGCAGCGGTAATCTTTATCACCGTTTTACCAGAATTTTCCCTTTTTAATTCAAAACGGGAATCACTTACAACAACTTCATCTAACTGTTGAATTTGTGTAACATCTGTTTGTTGTTGTTGTTGTTGTGCAACAACGTTTGTGCATGCCAAAGCAATAGCACACAAGCCAATAAAATTTTTGTTCATTTCGTTTAATTCAATAAACGGGAGATTAGTATGTCTTTACACATACGAAAACTTTTATCCCGAAAGTTTAACATAGTTTTTTTGAATTTGGCAGGTCTCCTGACTTGCGTCTTGTTAATTACCTTCCCATCCCATACTCAGGGCAGTGGTTTTGAAGTTTTTAACAAGCATCCCCCACTTGGGACAAAGCTTACAGTTGCGGGAACAGCTCCAGATTTTCACTGGATTCCCTTTTAATTCTATCACAAAATATAATAGAAACCTAAATTCAATGCGAAAGTATACATTAGCGCCTAGGAATTCAAAAGCAAAGTCACTTTTTTTTATTGATCTTGTACAGCATATATATTATGCCGACAACAAAATGCAATATAATTACCCCAGCAATAATATATATGGTTAAATTTGAATCGCCTCTCATAAAATAAATTTATCAAATTTACCTACAAAGTACAGTACTCCATGTTACAATCATTACATAAACTTTTTTATAATACAAGAATAGCACTGCTTCTTCAAATATGCCTTTTTCTGTTATCTGGATGTAAAAACCAAACAGCGGAAAAAAAAATTGAACAACAGAACTCTAAGGTCGTGCCTATTTCTTATGCTAAAGGGTTTACTATTGAGAAATATGATTCTGGTATTACCACAATAAACGTCACTTCTCCATGGCCTAATGCAAATAAAGGATTTACGTATGCATTGATTCCAAAAAACAAATTGGCCACCATAACACTTAACAAAGATGAGTATGATGCCATTGTTACCGTTCCTGTAGAACAACTAGTGGCCACATCTACAAGCCATATTCCTACGCTGGAAAGTTTGGGCATTATCAACAAGTTAATCGGGTTTCCAGACACACAATATATTTCATCTAAAGAAACCAGAAAACGGATTAATGCAGGCTTTATAAAAGAATTGGGCAATAATGAATCTCTTAATACGGAAATGGTAATAGCTATACAGCCAGATGTAGTGTTTGGTTTTGGCATTGACAACCAAAATGCAATTTATGAAACCATCCAAAAGGCTAACATCCCTGTGGTTTTCAATGGTGATTGGACAGAAGAAACACCATTGGGAAAAGCGGAATGGATAAAATTCATTGCTCCTTTTTTTCAATTGGAAAAGAAAGCTGATCGTATTTTCAAAGACATTGAAGAAGCATACCTAGAAGCAAAATCATTAGTGAAAAATGCAGAGACTAAACCTACAGTACTTAGTGGCGCCATGTATAAAGACGTATGGTACTTACCAGGTGGGAAAAGTTGGGCATCACAATTCTTAACTAATGCCAACAGCAATTATTTATGGAAAGACACCCAAGAAACTGGAAGTTTGTCCCTAAGCATAGAAAGTGTATTGAGCACTGCACAACAGGCAGAATACTGGGTGTCGCCTTCACAGTACACCTCCTATGATGCCATGTTGAAAGACAATCAACATTATGCGCAGTTTAATGCTTTTAAAAACAAAAAAATCTACACCTATGCCAATACTGTAGGAGAAACAGGTGGTCTGTTGTATTATGAACTAGGTCCCAGTAGACCAGATTTAGTGTTAAAAGACCTTATTCATATTTTACACCCAGAGGTTTTACCAAACCATCAACTTTTCTTTTTTACCCCTTTAAAATAAATGAATGTTCAAAAAACATATAAGATATCTTTTATACTATTGCTACTGGCATTGTTTATTAGTTTTTGTATAAACATCAGTCTTGGTTCTGTTAGCATTCCTTTTATTGATGTGTTTAATTCCATTTTTGGAGGCAAGATCAATGAGGATTCATCGAGATATATTGTACTCGATTATAGAATTCCCAAAGCATTTTCCGCTATTCTTATTGGTAGTGGGCTTTCATTAAGTGGTCTTTTAATGCAAACTTTGTTCAGAAACCCATTGGCAGGCCCCTTTGTATTGGGCATAACCTCTGGCGCCAGTCTAGGAGCCGCATTATTAATTATGGGTTCTTCAGCATTGTCAGGATTATTTGCTTATGATATTGTAGGCGATGTTTCATTGGCCGTAGCATCCAGTATTGGGAGTTTTTTAGTGCTGCTTACAGTAATGGTGGTTGCATCAAAAATTAAAGACACCATGGCATTGTTGATCATTGGGCTAATGTTTGGGAGTATTACAGCAGCTTTGGTCAGCGTACTTTCTTATTTTTCCAATGCAGAAAATTTGCAACGCTATATCTATTGGTCTTTTGGGAGTGTGGGCAACCTTTCTTGGTCACAGTTATCCATTCTATTTTTTCTTGTTCTAATAGGATTGCTCCTCAGTATTGCCTTGATAAAAACATTGAACGCCTTTCTTTTGGGTGAAAATTATGCCAAAAGTCTAGGGGTTGATATTAAAAAAAAACGGTTCCTTATTATTTTGACAACTGGTTTACTGGCTGGCGGAATAACTGCCTTTGCAGGTCCAATAGCCTTTATTGGTTTAGCTGTACCACATTTGACTCGGCAAATTTTTAACACCACGGACCATAAAATCCTTGTCCCAGCAGTAGTTATTTATGGTGCAATTTTAATGTTGTTGTGTGATGTGCTTGCTCAACTCCCAACATCCGTTTATGTACTGCCTATTAATGCCATTACATCTATTGTTGGAGCACCGGTAGTAATATGGTTATTGGTCAGGAAAAGAAAAATGATATTTTAAAAGAGTAAAAACAATAGACAATTATCAATAACAACGAACAACATATCGTCTTATCAGTAAAAGACCTTTCAATTGGTTATACATCCAAAAAGGAACGAATCTCTATTGCCAAAAATATAGTCTTCAACTTAAATCAAGGAGAGTTGATTGCAATTGTTGGCGTAAACGGAATTGGTAAATCCACTCTCTTACGCACTCTGGGCAATGTACAACCCAAATTATCTGGAGAAATTGATTTAAAGGGAAAATCTTTAGAATTATATCGTTCCAATGAACTGGCAACAGAAATCAGTTTGGTGCTCACTGAACCTATCGCATCAAAAAATCTAACGGTTATAGAATTAATAAGTTTGGGCAGACAGCCCTATACCAATTGGATAGGGAGTTTATCAAATACTGATAAAGAAAAAATTAAAACTGCCATTGAAATGGTAGGTTTAAAAGGTCTACAATACAAAAAATGTTATGAACTCAGTGATGGGCAACTACAAAAAGTAATGATAGCAAGAGCTGTAGCTCAAGATACTTCTATAATGCTATTAGATGAACCCACTACACATCTAGATTTGTATCATAAAGCTCAAATCCTAAAGCTATTGCAACAGATAGCCCATAAGACCAACAAAACAATTGTATTCACAACCCATGAAATTGAATTGGGAATTCAATTAGCAGATAAAATATTGTTAATGGAAAAAGGAAAAACCAATTTTGGCACACCCAAAGAATTGATTGAAAGTGGAAATTTTGAAACCATGTTTCCAACTGACACCATTACGTTTGATCCAAAAACGGCCTCATTTAAAATAAACAAGTAACATTTTAAAGTCAAACCTTTATCTTTACTACAAATGCAAATTAACGAATGAGTGAACTCTTTATTTATATAATTATTGGACTTGTTTTTTTAGCTGGAGGCTATTTTTTGGGCAGTTATATCCAGAACTTAAAAACAAAATCCAGCCAAAGTACTTTAGTAGAAAGAGAACAACAATTAAGAAGTTCATTGGTGGTTGAAGAAGAAAAATTGAGGTATGCCGAGGAAGAAAAAAGTCAGTTGCGCTTGGACAACGCACAATTGGACAATCAGATAACCCGTTACCAAGCTGATATGGAAAACCTTCAGCTAAAAAATACGGAGCAAAAAGAAGAAGTAGAAAAACTTCAAGAAAAATTCACTAAGGAGTTTGAGAATCTGGCCAATAAAATATTGGATGAAAAAAGCGCCAAGTTTACGGAACAGAACAAAGAAAACATTAAAAATATTCTAACCCCTCTTCAAGAAAGAATTAAAAATTTTGAAGAAAAGGTTGAGAAAACCCATAAAGAAAGTATTGATTACCACGCCGCATTGCGCCAACAAATATTTGGTTTAAAAGAACTGAACGAGCAAATGAGCAAGGAAACCATCAACCTTACAAAAGCATTAAAGGGAGATAGTAAGATGCAAGGAAATTGGGGAGAATTGGTTCTGGAACGTGTTCTGGAAAAATCAGGTCTGGAAAAAGACAGGGAATATTCTGTACAGCAAAGTTTTACTAGAGAAGATGGCAGTAGAGTAATGCCCGATGTTGTTATTCATTTACCTGATGGTAAAAAAATGATAGTGGATTCCAAGGTTTCCTTAACTGATTATGAACGTTATGTAAATGCCGAAGATGAGTCTAAAGAAAAGCATTTAAAAGACCACATCAACTCTCTAAGAAGACACGTGGAGCAATTGTCCGCAAAAAAATATGAAGACTTGTATGAAATGGAAAGCCCAGATTTTGTGCTTTTATTTGTACCCATTGAACCCGCTTTTGCTGTTGCTATAAACAATGATAACTCTTTGTACAACAAGGCCTTTGAACAGAACATCATCATTGTCACACCTTCTACCCTATTGGCTACATTACGTACCATAGATAGCATGTGGAACAATGAAAAACAACAAAAAAATGCCATTGAAATTGCCCGTCAAGCTGGCGCCCTATATGATAAATTTGAAGGATTTGTAATAGATTTGACCAAGGTTGGCAAAAAAATGGATGAGGCCAAAGTTGAGTATAGAGGGGCTATGAACAAATTGGTTGAGGGCAGAGGAAATATTATTACCAGTATAGAAAAACTAAAGAAAATGGGCGCAAAAGCAAAAAAATCCATTCCAGAGTCTATTTTAAAACGTGCTCAAGAGGATGATTTTGATGATGAACCTACAAAATTAAATTCATAGGAATGCAAAAATTTAAATCTGCAAAAGAATCTCAAGTATCCATAACACAATTAATGCTTCCTTCCCATTCTAACTTTGGAGGAAAGGTGCATGGCGGGCACATTCTAAATCTAATGGATCAAATTGCTTTTGCATGTGCCTCCAAACATTCCCAATGCTATTGTGTAACGGCATCAGTAAACAGAGTGAATTTTTTAAACCCTATTGATGTTGGGGAGTTGGTCACTCTAAAAGCATCCATCAATTACACTGGTAAAACATCAATGGTTGTTGGTGTTAGGGTAGAATCAGAAAATATAACCTCAAGCAAAAAGAAGCATTGTAATTCCTCTTATTTTACCATGGTCGCCAAAGATGAAAATGGTAAAAGCGTCCCTGTTCCTGGATTACTGATAGAAAATGAACAAAGTATACGAAGGTTTGCCCGTAGTAAACAAAGAAAAGAACAAGCATTTATAAG
>CAYNLI010000053.1:0-18244 GCA_964398035.1 uncultured Flavobacteriaceae bacterium
CCTCTTTAGACTAACTAGAATATTTGCTTAAACACAACAATTGGTCTTGATCCAAGACCTTCTATCACAAAGGTATCTGAAGTGCTTCTTTTTTATCCAGAATATAGATAAATAACGTATTATTCCCTTAAATGGTGTTTTAGGTGAAAAAATTAATTGGCTTCTGTATAATAAATTTCCAGTTTAAGCTTTTTATCTTCCTCTACATCAGATAATTCACTTCCAAAAAGAACTGTTCCCAATGGACTAATTGTCGACATTACAGGTATATTAGTCTCATTCAAATCTTTAAGTATTGCATTCCTAACAATTGGAAGCCCAATATGTGATGTCAATGTTAGCCCTAGAGTAGCATTAGCAGAATCCCTTACAATAAGATTGTTGATGTAATCTGTTATTCTTACTGTATATTTTATTCCTTTACCACTAGACTCTTTCTCTAATATTCCATCATAATTTTTATACAATCCCAAAGACGTATCAGAATCAGAAATTTCTGTGGTTGCATTATATAAAGGATTATTGGTCTCTGAGTTATACAAATAAAGTCTAGGTGGTTCAATAACATTACCTGCTAAATCCAAAGCATTTCCATCCACATAAAAAACTAAATTGGCCTCGTTTATAATCCAGTTTTTTGCTTTTATTTGATTAATGATTTCTTCTCCATTATTTTCATCAAAAAGCTTTATTTCACTAAATAATCCTGCGCCTCCCTTTAAATAAAGCCTTGACGCATTTTCATCTGTATCTATATTACTTGTGATTTCTGTTGGATATCCATCATTTATAAATGTGTTTACTGCATTTCCAATAATTGCAGCAGTTCCTCCACCTTGCAAAAATCGAAGTTGATATGTTTTTTCTTCTTGTTCTATAGTGTCGTCTGAAGTGTCATCTGCTGTGCCATTTGTATTTACATTGTCATACTCATAATTTATGTTGATTCTAGCTTGGGTTAAATCAAATAAAATCAACATATCATCAGATATAGACAAATGTATTCCTCTAAAAAACTCTTTGAAATTTGAAGCACTCAACAATTCTGATTGTCCTTCTTTATCCAGAATGTTTTCTTGAAAAAAAGCATTGGCAATATTAGAATCTAATTGTACTCTTATTCCTGGTGCCAATCTAACATTAACTTCTTGTGATTCATCTACATCTTCCGTGTCTGGGTCATCTTCTTTAAAAAATATGATTTCCTCATCATTAATAGTGACCTCACCATTAAAAAACACCTCTTCGACAAATTCGGGGGAGAATTGTTGATTAGAAAAATATTCTTGAGATTCCTGAAAATTAGTGTTAGGATCTAAATCTCTTAAAAAGAAGGTAGAACGTTCCACTTTTAAGTTAAATGCAATATTTCTATTACCATAAATACTATCTAGGTCAACTTTTTTTGAGTATGTATTAGTTACTGTACTATCATCCTCACCATCATTGATTCCATCTCCATCGGTATCTGGATTTAATGGGTCAGTTCCAATACTCTTTTCTTGAATATTGGACACTCCATCCCCATCACTATCATTAGTAGCATCATCTGGCTCAACATCAAATTCATCATCTACCCCATCACTATCAGAGTCTCTAAGTGTAGCTGATTTTGTTAAGTAAGGTATATACAGAAATACTTCTTTTACAGTCTCATTTTCATTGATTGTAGATATATTGCTATCTGTTCCAGATTTATTCTCTGTTTCTTGGGAATACGTTCCAAATACTGGATTTGCACTAGACAAATTAACTTGTGAAGTAATCTGAGCAATAGTTTTCCCATAAATTGGGTCGTTAAAAACTCCTAATTGATATACAGGCAACTTATTGGTCTGTACTGCTTCAATTTTTTTATTATATGCAAATACACTGTAAACAGTTTTTCCTGTAATAAAAGGCTCCCCGCTTATTACACCCTCCCCAATAGTGGTAAGGTCTTCCTCACACGAAAAAAGTGTCATTACCAATATAATTCCTGCCAGAACAGGAAACTTCAATCTAATCAAAAATTTCATGTATAAACTTAGTTTAAGACTTCTGTGTTGTAAAAGTTCATATATGCTTCTTCAAATTCTTGTAAAGGAACATATGGTAACACTGGTTTTTGGAGGTTGGAAATATATTTTTTCAATTCTTCTGGAATTTCTTCCGAGGCTAAAATAATAGCATCTGAAAAATCTACCGCTACTTTTAACAAATTATTATAGTTGGGTGTGGAAAGTTGAGTCATTTCTTCCTTGTCTATACCGTCAAAAGCAATTTTATCCTGTATACCCTTATCTAAACTACCTTCAAAACCACTTCCATAAACTGAAGTAACTATTTTACTATCTGCGAACAAAGGTTCATCTCCGTAATATTTTCTAAGATACAATGGCAGCAAGGAAGCCATCCAACCCTGGATATGGATTATATCTGGTGTCCAATTTAATTTTTTCACTGTTTCAACAACTCCTTTTGCAAAAAAGATAGCCCTTTCATCATTATCAGAAAACAAAACACCGTTTTCATCTGTAAATGTTGCCTTTCTTTTAAAATATTCTTCGTTGTCTATAAAATAAACTTGTATGCGTTCTTTGGGGATAGAAGCCACCTTAATTATCAACGGCATATCCATATCATTAATTACCAAGTTCATTCCGGACAAGCGGATAACTTCATGTAATTGATGACGACGTTCATTAATATTCCCAAACCTCGGCATAAATATCCTTATTTGACCACCGTTACTATTGACCATTTTCGGTGTTTCATAAGACATTAAAGAAACTTCGTTCTCTGGTAGGTATGGTACTAATTCTGAAGATACAAACAATATCTTTTTTCCATTCATAAGAAATATATTTTGTTTATCGGATAAACGCGAATGCAAAATTACAAAAATTATACAGATTAGTAGTAATTATAGTAAGTTTGCTAGCCTTTAAATCAAATTATGCAGGTATTTCACTTAAAAAAAGAATTAAGGAGCAGCCTTTCCATTTTAATTGCCAAAAATTATACCATAGGTATGGTTCCTACAATGGGTGCTTTGCACCAAGGCCACCTTACTTTGGCCAAGCAAGCAATTGTAGAGAATCATTATGTCGTTGTGAGCATATTTGTAAATCCCACACAGTTTGACAATAGTGATGATCTAAAAAAATATCCCAAGACTCTAGATAAGGACATTGACCTTCTTAAAACAGTATCTGACAAAATTATTGTTTTCGCCCCTTCTGCCAATGAAATATATTCTGGGGAAATTAAATCCAAATCATACAAGTTTAATGGTTTGGAGAAAGTAATGGAAGGAAAATTTAGAACTGGTCATTTCAATGGCGTTGCCACTATTGTGGAATTACTATTAAAAGCGGTCATGCCTGATAAAGCATATTTTGGTGAAAAAGATTTTCAGCAATTACAAATCATAAAAAAACTAGTAGAAATCAGAGCTATTCCCATTAAAATTATAGGATGCCCAATAGTTCGAGAACCTCATGGGTTGGCCATGAGCTCTAGAAATGAAAGACTGTCAAAAGAGGTAAGAAAAAAAGCTGATTTTATATATAAAACGTTGCAGTCTGCCAAAAATAAATTTGGCACGAAAAGTGCTGATTTTACAATAAACTGGGTGCAAAATCAATTCAAAAAATATTCCAATTTTAAATTGGAATATTTTTTGATTACTGACATTGATACGTTAACCCCAGTTTTAAGAAAACAAAAAGGCAAAAAATATAGGGCATTTGTTGCCGTTTATGTTGAAGGAGTACGTTTAATAGACAATATTGCACTTAATTAATTAACTTTGTGATATGCAAATTGAAGTAGTAAAATCTAAAATACACAGGGTAAAGGTCACAGGAGCAGACCTTAACTACATTGGCAGCATTACCATTGATGAAGATTTAATGGATGCTGCAAATATTATTCAAGGTGAGAAAGTTCAAATTGTGAACAATAACAATGGAGAGCGTTTAGAAACCTATGCCATTCCTGGGCCAAGAAAAAGTGGGGAAATCACTTTAAATGGTGCCGCTTCCAGAAAAGTGGCAGTAGGTGATATTCTTATTTTGATTACTTATGCTCAAATGGATATTGAGGAGGCCAAGAAATTTAACCCCTCTTTGGTGTTTCCCAATGAAGAGAACAATCTGTTGACATAATTTTGAGTCCCCATCTAAAAAAAGCCTTAAAATTAATTCTCCCAATAGTCTTGGGGGTTTTTTTGGTTGTCTATTGGTACAATTCAACATTGCCAGAGGATAGACAACAAATTATTAAGTACGTAAAAGAAGCAAACCTATTTTGGGTAGGTGTATCTATTTTTATAGGAATTCTTAGCCATGTTTCGCGCGCAATTAGATGGAATTACCTTTTAGAACCTTTAGGTTACAAGCCTAAAATAAGCAACAACATTTTAATAATCCTTATGTCTTATTTTGCTAATTTGGGAATTCCCAGATCTGGTGAAATTCTTAGAGCAACTGTCTTGTCCACTTATGAGGGTGTACCTTTTGAAAAAGGTTTTGGAACCATTGTTACAGAAAGAGTAATAGACCTTATAATGCTATTGCTCATTGTAACCATTGCCCTCTTTTTACAAACCGAAATTATTTTAGAGTTTTTACAGGATAAAGGATTTAACTTCACCTCTATTCTTGTATTATTTGGGATTGGACTTCTTGGGTTTATATTCTTTATGACTTTTATAAAAAAATCTACTTCAAGTTTTGCCAGTAAATTAAAAACCTTCCTAAAAGGGCTTTTAGATGGTGTTTTCAGTATTTTTAAAATGAAGAGGAAATGGGCTTTTGTGTTTCATACCTTCTTTATTTGGTCAGCCTACATTGCTATGTTTTGGGTCATAAAATTCACTGTTTTAGAAACAGTACATCTTTCATTGGGGCAACTTTTAATAGCTTTTGTTGGAGGGGCTTTTGCCATGGCTGCCACAAATGGGGGAATTGGACTTTTTCCTATTGCGGTTAGTAAAACTTTAGCCGTTTATGGAATAAGTGCCGTTTCTGGCGATGCTTTTGGTTGGATTATGTGGATAGCACAAACTGCAATGGTCATCGTCTTTGGTGCAATATCTTTTCTGCTCTTACCGTTATTGAACAGAAACAGATAAGGTTCTGCTTCTTCAAAATCATCATAATGAAATCTATTTTTACCGTTTTCTTATTCTTGATATGCCTTAGCACTAACGCTCAAGTAACACAAGAAATTTTTGAATCCTTTAAACTTCAGGAAAGAAGAGATGTTAAATATTATTTTCCAGAAGATTATACCAAAGAAAAAAAATACCCTCTAATTATTGTTTTGGATGCCGAATATTTATTTGAAAATGTTGTAGCCAATGCAAAATTTTACAGTACTTTTTACAGAATGCCTGAGGCCATTATTGTAGGGATAAACCAAAGCAAGAACAATTTGCGATGGGAGGATTGTGATTACGATGAAGTTAATGGGCTACCTACTGAAAAAGGTAAAAATTTCTATGAATTTCTTGGGATGGAGCTTATTCCCTACTTAGAAACCAGTTATAGCATAGCGCCCTTTAAAATGTTTGTTGGCTATGATATAACCGCCAATTTTGGAAACTTCTTCTTGTTCAAGGAAATTTCTTTATTTGATGCCTATGTCAGTATTTCTCCAACTTTAGCTCCCGAAATGGAAAATAGAGTCCCTGTAAGCTTGGAAGCCATGGAAAAGCCACTTTTTTATCACCTTATCGTTGAAGGCGAAAATAATGATGACAAACCAGCAATACTTGCAATGCACAAAGCAATAAAAGCCATTGATAAAGAATCTCTCCATTACTTCTTTGATGAATATAAGGAAGCAGATGATATTTCTATAGCTACATATGGTATTGGAAAGGCGTTTAACAATGTGTTTAAAATGTTTAGACCCATAAGCCCAAAAGAATACAAAGAAAAAATATTAACATCAGAAGAACCTGTATTCAATTATTTAGAGAATAAATATGCCATGATAGAGGATTTGTTCGGGTTTAAAAAAACCATAGAACTCAATGATATAATGGCCATTTATGCCGCTTCAAAAAAGAAGGAAGATCCAGAATCTTTAAAATCCCTATCTAACCTTTGCAAAAAAGAGTTTCCAGGTACTATGTTGGGCTTCTATTTTGAAGGCGAGTATTATGAAGAAATTGGAGAGCCAAAGAAAGCGCTCAAAACCTTTGAAAAAGCCTTTGGAATGAGTGAAATAGATTTCTTGACCAAAGATATGGCATTAGATAAAATTGATGCCCTTAAAGCTGATTTTGGGTTCTAGCAATATTATTAAACAATTTAAATAGCCCTCAGTAATCTAAGTCAAAAACAATATCTTCGCCTAAACCTTAATTTAGGGGATGGCCAAAACAAAAACTGCTTTTTTCTGTCAAAACTGTGGCACTCAATATGCCAAATGGGTAGGACAATGCTCTGCTTGTAAACAGTGGAACACTGTTGTTGAGGAAATCATTCAGAAAGAAGAAAAAACAAGCTGGAAAACCAGTAAAAGTCCTTCCAAAAAAATAGCAAAACCACTTAAAGTAAGTGAAATAAGTACTGAAAAGGAATTACGCCTAAATACGTATGACCTAGAATTTAATCGTGTTTTAGGAGGCGGAATTGTTCCAGGATCTCTTATTCTTTTGGGCGGAGAACCTGGTGTAGGCAAGAGCACGCTTCTACTTCAGATTGCATTAAAAATACCTTATAAAACCTTATATGTTTCGGGAGAAGAAAGTCAAAAGCAAATAAAAATGCGAGCTGATAGGATACACCCCAATAGCGACACCTGTTTAATCCTTACAGAAACCAAAACGCAAAATATATTTCAACAGATTGAAGCTACAGAGCCAGACCTTGTGGTTATAGATTCCATACAGACCCTTCATTCAGATTATATAGAATCTGCGGCAGGGAGTATTTCCCAAATACGGGAATGTACGGCCGAGCTTATCAAATTTGCAAAAGAAACCAATACTCCAGTAGTATTGATTGGACATATCACCAAAGATGGAACCATTGCTGGTCCAAAAATTTTGGAACACATGGTGGATACTGTCTTGCAGTTTGAAGGTGATAGAAATTATGTGTACCGAATTCTACGAGCCCTTAAAAATCGTTTTGGATCCACAGCAGAACTGGGTATTTATGAAATGCAGGGAAGCGGACTTAGAGAAGTAAATAACCCATCAGAAATCCTGATTTCTAAGAATGACGAAGGTTTAAGCGGTACTGCAATTGCTTCAACAGTTGAGGGTATGCGTCCCTTATTGATAGAAATACAAGCCTTGGTAAGTACTGCTGTTTATGGAACACCACAGCGGTCCACTACAGGGTACAATGCCAAAAGACTGAACATGCTTTTGGCAGTTTTGGAAAAACGTGCAGGCTTTAAACTAGCGGCAAAAGATGTGTTTTTAAACATAACAGGAGGCATTTCTGTAGATGACCCAGCCATTGACCTTGCGGTTATTGCTGCCATACTTTCCAGTAACGCGGATATTCCCATAGAAAAAGGAATCTGTTTTGCCGCGGAAGTGGGCCTTGCAGGAGAAATACGATCGGTACAACGTGTAGAGCAACGTATTTTAGAAGCAGAAAAACTTGGGTTTACAACTATTTATGTTTCCAAAACCAATAAAATAAGTCTAAAAAACACTAAAATAACCATTCACCTAGTATCCAAAATTGAAGATATGGTAAGTGGGTTGTTTGGGTAGGTTTTAATTTCTCAATCTTACCCTACTTCAAAATGACATTCAGCATAATTTACACCTCCAGTTCGGGGAGAGTTATGGCGCAGGGTTAGGAATCAGTTCATGAATTGCATTAATGCCTGCCATGACCTCATCACTCAAAGTAACATTAATACTATCAATATTTTCTTTAAGTTGTTCCATCGTGGTTGCTCCAACAATATTACTGGTCACAAAAGGTTGTTGATTAATGAACGCCAAGGCCATGGTTGCCAAGGACATTCCGTTTTCACGAGCCAAATCATAATACATTTGTGTTGCCTTCAACGAGTTTTCTCCATTGTAACGGGCCATGTTGGGAAACAATGTAATCCGTGCTTTTGATACATCCTGTCCTTCAATGAACTTATTGGACAACCTACCAAAACCTAATGGGGAATAAGGCAATAATCCCACATTTTCACGCAAGGAAACTTCAGATAGGCCAACTTCATACGTCCTATTCAATAGATTGTACGGATTTTGAACTGTTAAAATTCTTGGTAGATTATTGTATTTGCTCTCTTCCAAATAACGCATGGTACTCCAAGCTACATCATTGGATAACCCTATATGACGTATTTTTCCTTGTTTCACATATCCATCTAAAGTGTGCAGAACCTCATTAATGTTGTCTTCCCACATTTTGGCATCATCATGGACATAGCCTCTTTTTCCAAAAAAATTGGTCTGCCTATCTGGCCAATGTAACTGGTACAGATCAATATAATCTGTCCGTAACCTTCTTAAACTGCTATGGATGGCATCATCAAAAGCCTCCTTGGATAAGCCATTTTCTCGTATATAATGTTTGTTCACAGTTGGTGGCCCCACAATTTTTGAAGCTAGGACAATTTTGTCCCTGTTCCCTGTTTTTTTGAGCCAAGTCCCAATTATCTCTTCTGTTTTTCCTTGGGTCTCTTTTTCAATGGGAATTGCATAAAGTTCTGCCGTATCAATAAAATTGATGCCTTGTTCCAAAGCATAATCCATTTGTTTATGGCCTTCTGCCCCATTGTTCTGTTTGCCCATGTTCATGGTGCCCAAACATATCCTACTAACTTTAATATCTGTACTGGGAAGGTTGGTGTATTTCATAAAATGAATGTAGTTTGGTTTTTGAAAGCGTTAAAAACAACATTTCTAATGCACTAAAATCTTAACATTATGTTATTTCTCTAACTCAACAAGTATAGGACAATGATCACTATGTTTTGCTTCGGAAAGAATTACAGATCGTTTTAATCTACTCTCCAAGGGTTTGCTCACCATACCATAATCCAGTCGCCAACCTTTATTGTTGTTGCGTGAGTTGGCCCTATAGCTCCACCACGTATAGTTATCGGGCTCTTTATTAAAATACCTAAAACTGTCTATAAAGCCACTTTCCATAAAATTCCCTATCCATTCACGCTCAACAGGTAAAAAACCAGAAACATTTTTAAGCCCTACTGGATTATGAATATCTATAGCTTCATGACAAATGTTATAATCTCCAAGAACTATTAGATTTGGTCTTTCTTTTCTCAAATCATTAAAATATTCTTGAATTTCAGCCATGTAGTTGAACTTAAAATCTAATCGCGCTGAATTCGTTCCTGAAGGCAAGTACATACTCATAATAGAAATATCTCCAAAATCGGCTCTTAGATTTCTTCCTTCAAAATCCATCGTTTCGATTCCTGTTCCATATTCAATATGGTCTGGTTTAGTTTTTGATAGAATAGCTACTCCGCTATACCCTTTCTTTTGGGCACTATACCAATAATTGTACGAATAACCAGCCTCTTCAAATACCGCTAAATCTAGTTGGTCTTCTTGGGCTTTTATTTCTTGTAGGCATATGACATCTGGATCAACAGATTGCAACCATTCTATAAAGCCTTTCTTAAGGGCCGCTCTAATACCATTGACATTATAGGATACTATTTTCATTTCTCTTGATTCTTTATTTGGCCTTAAAAATAAAGAATGTTTGGGGTAACTTTTAACATCTACATTCAAATAATCTAAAATAAAGTCTAAATTTTTCTAAAAGATTTTTGATGCTTATCTTTCCAATCACTAAATCAAAAACCATCCGTGAAAAGAAATGAACTACCCCGCAGCAAGCTGACGGGGTATCAGTTCTATTTGACACTAAAATAGTTCCAATTGGCCTCTGTAAATTTGTGTATACTCATTTCCTTGATTTTGCACATATGATTTGATAACATCTGCATTAGCATATTGACCTACCGTATTAATGTAATAACCACTTGTCCAAAATTTACCTCCCCATAACTTCTTCTTAACTTCTGGATGCAATTCAAAAATCTGTATTGCTATTATACTTTTTATCGTCTGAACCACTTTCTTTGGAGAATAGGTTGGAACACTTTGAACTAAAAAATGAACATGGTCTGCGTCTGAACCTATCTCTACAAAAGTTATCTCATAACGAGCTGATATCCCCTCACAAATCTTTTTTAAGCTAACTTCAACTTCTTCGGTAAACACATCTCTTCCATACTTCGCAGGACAAACTAAATGATACAATAACAAGCTTTTATTATGACTTTTTGTAATAGGGACTTCTTCCATATTACAAAAAAATACTGCTATTTATATACGCAACACCCGATGCAAGCATCGGGGAATTCTTTTGATTAAATAGCAATCCTTTTAACGTGTTCTATAGCAGATTGGGATATAAAAAACAGCTTACTGACAGGTTTACCCTTGGTTTAGATCTTGGAATCAATAATATCTTTGACACCCACTATGCCCAATCAGTTTTGATTAACGCAACAGGGTTTGGAGGCAATGCCCCAAGGTATTATTATCCTGGAAATTCCCGTAATTATTATGGGAGTTTGCAGTTGAAGTATCTGTTGTGATAAATAAAAGTAAAAGTGTTCTTCTCATATTCCAAAAAGATAAATACGTACTTTAGGGTTACTAAACCAGTAACTGTTAACTACAATTAACTTTTTTAATGAACACTTAAACCAACCGTATTATGAAACTACGGACATTAACAATTCTATTGTTCTTTATTTGTTTTACCGGTGTCTTTGGGCAAAACAAAAGCATTAAGTATGTTCTTAAACACTCCGTAAATTCAGAACATATAGAGATATCTATCCTATTGGATTCCTTAAACACAAACCAAGCTATGTTAATGATTCCCAGAAGTGGGCCGGGAACATATGACCTTACAGACTACTTGGCCTTTTTCACCAACGTAAAAGGCTATACAGAATCCAATAACGTATTAAAAGGTATTATTGGGAGAGGTTCATTTTTCATTTTTAAAGAAGAAAACGAAGTTCTTAAAAAAATCAGCTATGAGGTAAATATCAAAAAAATGGAAAATGACTTGCTTGGAGGCTTTGCAAGTTCTAAACTCCGAGATAATTATCTGGGCATTCTTGGGTATTCTGTTTTTGGTTTTATTGATGGGCTAGAGAACAATCCTATTGTATTGGAAATAAACACTCATAAAGACTGGCCCATATTTAGCACATTGAAGCCTTCAAAAAATAGAAAATTAGGGAGTGCATTCTATGAAATAAATAATTATGCCCTACTTGCGGACGCTCAATATTTATTGGGAACAAATGTGCAGATATTAGAAATCAATGAAGCGAAAATACCTCTTTTTGTTGCAGTCTATTCTGAAACTCCTATAAATATTGATGAAATTGGCAGAAGAGGATTACTTACCCTAAAAGGTCTTGCAAACTATTTTGGGTATGTTCCTATGCCCCATTATACATTTTGCTATGAGTTTCTTATCCCTTTTTCTGATAGGCACAGCTATGGTTTTTCAATGGAGCATCTAAATAGTATGACCGCTAGTTTTGATACCTCACGTGCTATTGTAGAATATGACCCTAAAGCACAAATTGGGAGTATGGTGCATCATATGGGACACTCATGGGTCCCCTTGAGGTCCTACGGCACTGGTTACCGCCCATTTGAGTGGCAAACTGCTCCTCTTATTGAAACCATATGGCTAAATGAAGGGTTTACCTGGTATGTGGCCATGTATCACGTCTTAGAGAATAAATCTATATTGAAATTCTTTAACAATGTTCTAGAAAGTGCTCCCATGTATATTCAGAAAAAATCTTTGAGAGAATTATCCCTTCTTGGTTCCACACAATATTCTATGGATTTTAATATTGGTAGAAACCTTTTTTCAAGAGGTGCGCTTCTTGCCCATCAACTTGATCTGGAAATACTCAAAAAAACCGATGGCAAGAAATCTTTTAAGGATGCCATGTTAGCCTTATTAAGATGGACTGAAATCAATCAAAGAGCTTTTGAATATAATGAAATTGAATCTATAATATCTAATGGTGTTGGAGTGGATATTTCTGAAATATGGAATCGATGGCAAGAACCAATGATAAAATAAACTTTTACATATGAAACCTTTCTTTCTTTTAGCACTATCTCTTCTCCAACTTTCATCTTGTAACACAAAACAAACCTCAACATCATTATTTGATGGAGAATCACTGGATGGTTGGTTTGTAGATGTCCCAGAAATGGATACCATTCCAAATGTCAAAAATCCATTTATAATTAGAGATGGCATGTTGGTTACATTAGGAACTCCTGGCGGGCACTTGATTACAGATGCCTCTTATGAAAACTATCGGGTAAATTTAGAATACCGTTTTGCCGGAAAACCTGGAAATTGTGGGGCTTTGGTACATGTTTCCAAAAATAAGTTAAGACGCCTGTATAAAATGTTTCCGCAATCTTTAGAAATACAATTAAAGCATACTGAAGCTGGAGACTTTTGGCTGATCGGGGAAGATTTAGAAGTCCCGGATATGGAAAAACGTAGAGGCCCCAAAGAAAAATGGGGCGTGGACGGAGATAAAAATAGACGCATTCCCAACCTAACTGGAAATATTGAGAATACTCCCGGCGAATGGAACTATATGCAAATTGAATGTCTAGACAACGAAATAAAAGTTTGGCTGAATGGTCAACTTGTAAACCATGGACTTAATGCCACAGCAAATAGCGGCAGCTTTTCCCTACAAACAGAAGGTTCTGAAGTTGAGTTTAGAAAAGTGGAAATGACACCTATTACAGAATTGAGTGAATAGGTGTTTTAGATTTTCTTCAACCAGTTTTTCATATCCACTTCATTGGCTATGATTTCTTTTACCTTATCAATAGCAACACGTTGTTGTTCCATGGTATCTCTATGGCGTATAGTGACCGTGTTATCTTCCAAAGATTGGTGGTCTACCGTAATACAAAAAGGTGTCCCATTGGCATCTTGCCTTCTATAGCGGCGACCCACAGCATCTTTTTCATCATAGATCACATTGTAATCCCATTTAAGGTCTTCCACAATCTTATGTGCCAGCTCTGGCAAGCCATCTTTTTTCAACAAAGGAAATATAGCCGCTTTTGTTGGCGCTAAAACTGCCGGTAATTTTAAAACTGTTCTGGTAGTCCCATTTTCCAGTTCTTCTTCTTTAAGTGAATTGGAAAAAACAGCCAAGAACATACGGTCCAATCCTATTGAGGTTTCCAACACATATGGCACATAGGATTTATTTTCCTCATGGTCAAAATACTGTAATTTTTTACCTGAAAACTTTTCGTGGCTACTCAAGTCAAAATCGGTTCTAGAATGTATTCCTTCTAATTCCTTGAACCCAAATGGGAACTTAAATTCTATATCGGAAGCAGCATCTGCATAATGCGCTAATTTTTCATGGTCATGAAAACGGTAGTTTTCTTCTCCCAATCCCAATGACAAATGCCATTTTAATCGAGTTTCTTTCCAATGCTCATACCATTCTTTTTGTGTTCCTGGTTTAATGAAAAATTGCATTTCCATTTGTTCAAACTCACGCATACGGAAAATAAACTGTCTGGCAACAATTTCATTTCTAAAGGCCTTACCTGTTTGGGCAATTCCAAACGGAATTTTCATACGCCCTGATTTCTGAACATTCAAAAAGTTTACAAATATGCCTTGGGCGGTTTCTGGCCGTAAATATAAATCCATTGCACTTTCCGCAGAAGCACCCAATTTGGTGCCAAACATTAGGTTGAACTGTTTAACATCTGTCCAGTTTTTGGAACCAGACACAGGGCAAACAATCTCTAATTCTTCTATTAGACTTTTTATATCGGCTAAATCTTCTTTCTCTAAAGATTTGCCCATTCTAGAAAGAATACTGTTGATTTTTTCTTGATACCCTACAACACGGGGGTTTGTGGAAACAAACTCTTCTTTATTAAAAGCATCACCAAAACGTTTTCTTGCTTTGGCAACCTCTTTCTCTATCTTATTTTCAATTTTAGCGCAATAATCTTCTATTAAAACGTCTGCTCTATATCTTTTTTTGGAATCTTTATTGTCAATCAATGGGTCATTAAAGGCATCTACATGACCAGAAGCTTTCCATATGGTAGGATGCATAAATATGGCAGAATCTATCCCAACAATATTATCATTAAGCTGTACCATGGCTTTCCACCAGTATTCCCTAATGTTCTTTTTCAGCTCTGCACCGTTTTGCCCGTAGTCATATATAGCACTAAGGCCATCATAAATTTCACTGGATTGGAACACATAACCGTACTCCTTTGCGTGAGATATCACTTTCTTAAAAATGTCTTCTTTATTTGCCATTTGGCAAAAATATAGCTTTAGGTTAAAATGTTATAATTTATTTTAACTCAAATTGCGTGGAGGCAAGTAATCTTTCGTCCTCAAAAACATTGAGCGTGTACGTTCCTGTCGGCAAAGAACCTTCAGGGACAGTAATAAAATCACAAATAGATACTTCTTCACCCATAAAAATTATCTCTACACGTTTGCTATAAATATTACCATTTACAGAAATGGTATTGGCATTATCCTCAATAACACTCATGTTAGGGCCTAAAAACTGAAAATAAACAACTTTTTCTTCTCTACTTACATTAGGATTACCCACAATAGTAACACAACCCCTAAGTTTTTCTATGGTAGATGCCTTATTGGTTTGGATAGGACGGCTACTACGTAATCTAAATCCATTTCCTTGTGCATTATCTAACTTTAAATAGCTTTTAGTCTTTAACTCTTTATTGAGCTCTTGTATTCTTTTTCGTTGTGCGGCTTCTGCTTGGGCCATAGAACTGCGTTGATTCCTTAATTCTTCAATTTTTTTCCTGGTTTCGTCATACTTTTCAGCAAGAAGCATATTGTTATAGGAAAGGAAATTATTTTTAAGCTTAAGACTGTCATACTTGACTTCTAAAGCTCTAAGTTGTTTCCTGTTTTCCCAAAGCTTTGCTGTATTAAAATTAAGCCTTCCTACCGAGTCTAATAGCTGTTGAACCTTGGTCTTTGAACGCTCAAGGTCAATTTCATAAACTTCGTTACGTGCCGATAATTCATCCATCTGCGCCTTCACTATGGTCAGGTCTTTAACTAATAATCCTCTTTCCTGCTCCAAAAAACTTATTTGGGTCTGTGATTGGGCATAACTGTAATAAAAGGCAATAAGAATGCCTAAAATTACAGCCGCCAAAGCAGCAAGGATTATTTTATAATTGAATTTATTATCTTGGACTTCCATCTAATTTATAAGTAGGTTATAAAGATATGTCACACTTCAAGTTAACAAAGATACTAAATGATGTAAACAACATACTGCTACCAACAGTGTGTTTTGGATGTAATGCACGATTATATAGAGGAGAGAAAACCATTTGTACCGTTTGTCGAAATCAATTACCTCTTACCGATTATAATTATAACGAAGAAAATCCTGTTGACCGTATTTTTTATGGAAGAGTTAACATAAAAAAGGCCAGTTCCTTCCTGTTTTTCACAAAAAATGGCATTATTAAGAATATTATCCATCATTTAAAATACAAGAATCAAGAACAAATAGGGGTATTTTTTGGTGATTGGTTTGGAGAAATCATTAAAAAAGAAGGTGGTCTTAACGCTATAGATATTGTAATACCTGTTCCCTTGCATAAGAAACGATTAAAAAAGAGAGGGTATAACCAAGTTGCACTTTTTGGACAACAACTGGCTTATCATTTAGATGCGGATTATGTAGAAAACATCTTGGTTAAAACTGCAAATACCAAAACCCAAACCAAAAAAAACCGGTTTTATAGATGGCAACAAAATCAAAATCTTTTTGTGCTATCAAATAATGACTTTTTAAAAAACAAGAACGTGCTTTTAATTGATGATGTAATAACTACAGGTGCAACAATAGAGGCTTGTGCAATTGCCATCCATAATACAGAAAATGTTAATTTATTTATAGCTACAATGGCTGTTGTGCCTTAAAGTTGTTTCTTTGTCCTAAGTTATATTTATAGTGATGTTGAGACGTATTCTAGGATTTCTTTTTATGATTTTTGCTGTATTTGCCTTTTTTCAATGTGCAAGAAGAGGAAACCCAACAGGAGGTCCAAAAGATATTACACCACCTGTTTTGCTTAAAGCTGAACCCGAGAATTTGACCGTCAACTTTAAAGCAGAAAAAATACGCTTGTATTTTGATGAATATATAAAACTAGAAAAAATACAGGAGCAGCTCATTGTTTCCCCTCCATTAAAGTATATTCCTGAAATTACACCACAAGGCACTGCCAGAAAATATATTGAGATTACTCTAAAGGACACCCTTAAAGAGAACACCACATATACTTTCAATTTTGGTCAAAGTATTGTGGATAATAACGAAGGCAATCCCTATAATTATCTCACCTATGTTTTTTCAACAGGAGATTATATAGATTCTCTGTCTTTAACCGGGGTGGTAAGAGATGCTTTCAACAAAAAAGCTGATGAATTCATAAGCGTAATGCTTTATGAGATTGATACTGCCTATACAGATTCCACTATTTACCAACAACCGCCAAATTACATTACAAATACACTAGATAGCACGATAATCTTTAATTTGAACAACCTAAAGGCCGGGAAATATGCTCTAGTAGCTATAAAGGACGAAGGGAAAAACAATATGTTTGACCAAAAGGCCGACAAAATAGGTTTTGTAGAGGATACCATTACCCTGCCAACAGATTCTACTTATCTTTTAACTCTGTTTAGAGAAAAACCGGATTATAATATTTCTGTACCCAGCTTTGTTGCTGAAAATAGAATCCAATTTGGGTATCAAGGAAATAGAGAAGATTTTGTAATTGAAACATTAACGCAATTGCCAGACACCGTTAAGACTATCTTTTTAAAAGATAGGGAAAAAGACACTTTAAATTATTGGTTCACACCTTTTAAAATGGACTCCTTATTATTTGCAATAACTAATGATAAATTGAAATTAATAGATACATTTAGTATTAAACCACGAAAATTACCTGCTGATACGCTACTGATATCTTCTGGTCAAAAAGGAAAATTAAGCTTCGAGGAGAAATATACTATTATAGCCAGTACCCCTTTAGTGAAAATTGATACTTCACTAATGGCCCTGACCGTTCAAGATTCTTTACCTGGTTCTTTTTCCGCTTTTTTGGATACCATTGAAAACAAAGTGGATTTTGATTTTAATGTGGAACCCAACCAAAAATATAAGTTGGAGCTATTTCCTGGTGCTGTTGAAGATTTCTTTGAAGATATAAATGATACTATTGTGTTTAATCTTTCTACAGGTAGTTTGGAAGATTATGGAAATCTAAGACTAAACTTAGCTGGGAATACCCAATTTCCTCTGATTGTTCAACTTACCGATGATGAAGGTGAGAAAACCATACGAGAAATCTATATGACAGAACCAAAAATATTAGAGTTCAACAATCTAGACCCTGCAAAGTACATGGTTAGGGTCATTTATGATGAGAACAGTAATGAAATATGGGACACTGGAAACTACCTTAAAAAAATACAACCAGAAAAAGTAAGCTATTATCCCGATATAATTGAAATGCGGGCCAATTGGATAGAGGAACATACATTTACGTTAAGAGAATAAACTGATCTCTATCATCTAAAAATTTTAATTTATTTCTAGTTGTTTCTATATGTTCTTTGCTCAAGGTAGCATAAAGAATTTCTTCTTTTTCCGAGAACACCAACTGTTCTCCCAAAACATCATAAACAGCAGAATGTCCATTATATTCATATTCACTAATATCCTTACCAATTCTATTTACACCAATGGAATACGCCATGTTTTCTATAGCTCTTGCTTTTAACAGCGCATCCCAAGCATTAACTCTAGGTTTTGGCCAATTGGCAACATAAAGCAAAATATCATAATCTTCATTATTTCTTGCCCAAACCGGAAATCTAAGGTCATAGCATATTAGCGGACATATTTTAAACCCTTTATAATCAATTATTAATCTTGATGCCCCTGCCTTGTATACTTTATCCTCACCCGCAAGAGTAAACGTATGTCTTTTGTCATAACTATAAGAGGCGGTATTTGGCGTAACAAAATATAGCCTATTATAATACTTATTCTCTTCACAAAAAACAATACTCCCTACCAAAGC
>CAYNLI010000054.1:0-18240 GCA_964398035.1 uncultured Flavobacteriaceae bacterium
TTGTAGTTAATTTTTACGCCTATTCTAAACAGGTTATACCGTGCAGCGGTCTTAAGTTATATCCATGCAGAAGGTTACCCAGCTGCTGAAATGAAGCACGGTTCTATAGCATTGATAGATGAGCAAATGCCTATTGTGGTCATAGCCACTAAAAGGGGGTATTATGAAAAAGTAGTAAGCAATGTGCAAGAAATTAAATCCAGAAAAGGAAAAATAATTGCTGTTGTTACAGAAGACGATGAACAAGTAAGAGAATTGGCAGACCATGTCATAGAAGTTCCAGAGACTATAGAAAGCTTAACACCTTTGTTAACTACAATACCCTTACAATTATTATCATACCATATTGCGGTAATGAGAGGTTGTAATGTAGATCAGCCACGTAATTTGGCAAAATCGGTTACTGTGGAATAGGACGCTTAAAAATAGGCCATATTAATGGTTTATTTTTTTGTTCTATTGCGAATATGGCATATTTAAACACTTTATTTTACGGAAATAATACTATGCGCGCATAATTTCTTTTATTTTTTACTATTAAAATGTAAAAAAATGTATCTTGCTGTTACTTAAAAACACAAAATTAAGTTAAAACTAACGTTAACATAAATAGGTAAGAATGAAAAAGGTAGTCTTTTTGTCCTTTTTAATGTTTGGAATGCTTGGATATGCACAAACAATTATAAAGGGAAACGTTGTAGATCAGAATAACGAACCCATTCCAGGAGCTAATGTTGTAATTGTTGGAAAAGCAATTGGGACAATTTCCGATTTTGATGGAAATTTCACTTTAGAGACTTCAGAAACCCCTCCATTTCAATTAAGAATAACAAGTATTGGGTATTCTGAGACTGAAGTAGATGTTACAACTAGTGGGCAGACAGTTTCAATAATTCTCAATGAGGCTTCAACAATGCTAGATGAAATAGTAATATCCGCTTCTAGGACTCCAGAGCGTATTTTTGAATCCCCTGTTTCTGTGGAGCGATTTGGATTAAAAGAAATAAAAAACACAACTGCTGCCTCTTTTTATGGAGGATTAGCGAACTTAAAAGGGGTAGATGTAAACACTAATAGTTTAACGTTTCAGTCCATAAATACAAGAGGTTTTGCGACTTTTGCAAATACTAGATTTATGCAGATGGTAGACGGTATGGATAATACGGCACCTGGATTAAATTTTGTTTTAGGAAATTTGGTGGGTATGTCAGAGTTAGAAGTCCAAAGCGTGGAAATACTTCCTGGAGCATCTTCTGCCCTATATGGAGCAGGTGCTTTTAATGGTATTTTATTTATGAACAGTAAAAATCCTTTTGATTATCAAGGAATAAGTGCCTATGCAAAAGTGGGGATAACATCACAGGAAGCAGCAGGCGATAATAATTACTATGATTTTGGAATCAGAGTTTCCCATGCTTTTAGTGACAAATTGGCCGTAAAAGCCAATTTGTCCATCCTAAAAGGAGAAGATTGGCATGCCAACAGTATAGTTGATTTAAATAACCCAGGAGCAACTAGAACAGATCCAGGATATAATGGATTAAATGTTTATGGTGATGAAGTGGCTACCACGATTAATTTTGATGCTGCTGCAGGGTTTCCAACGGGCACGGTAGGGTCTGCTTTTGTATCAAGAACAGGTTATGATGAGATAGATTTGGCCAATTATAAGGCCGAAAGTGTAAAAACAGATTTTTCTGTTCATTACAAACCTTTTGCCGATGATTTTGAAATTGTATATAATGGCAGAGTGGGTAGAGGTAATACAATTTATCAAGGCGCAAATAGGTATTCTATTAAGAATTTCATCATGCAACAGCATAAATTGGAAATTAGGAACGATAACTTTTTTCTTAGAGGTTATATTACTACAGAGGGTTCTGGAGATTCATATGACACTAGATTTGCGGCCATTAATATAAATAGGTCATGGAAATCAGATACAGATTGGTTTACGCAGTATGCACAAACTTATATTGGCGCAAGATTAGGAGTAGGAACAGGAGTGCAATTGGATGAAGCTACTGCCCATGCAGCTGCAAGACAGGCGGCGGACACAGGAAGATTGATTCCTGGAACCTCACAGTTTCAATCAGCTTTCAATAGAGTTATTGCAGATGGAAATTTTGCTACTGGAGCTAAATTTATAGACAATACAATATTTAGGCATGTTGATGGAAACTATAATTTTAGCCACTTGACCAAGGATATTGCAGATATTCAAATAGGGGCTTCTTTTAGAGAATATGAATTAAACTCTAGCGGGACCATTTTCACAGATATTGATGGCCCTATAAAATATAAAGAATATGGTGCTTATATGCAGGTGCAAAAGAAACTGATAGAGGAGCGATTAAAATTATCAGGGTCGGTTAGATATGACAAAAATGAATTTTTTGAAGGTTTCCTTTCCCCAAGGTTCTCAGCAGTATATACAGCTGGGGAAAATAAAAATCAGAATTTTAGAGCATCAGTTCAACAGGGGTTTAGAAACCCAACAACACAAGATTTATTTATAGGGTTAGATGCTGGTGCTGCAGTATTGGTAGGTTCTGCTCCAAGTAATTTGGACAGGGATTTAAGAACTTATGACTTAAGCCAAAGTGGTGCTACTTTATTGGGACAATCTACGGTCACAATAGTGGGAAGGGATGCTTACGAAAGAGCTTTTTCTCTAAATTCAGTACAAACAGGAGCGCCAGAAGCAGTTGATATTCCAATTGTTAAGCCAGAAGAGATTACTGCTTTTGAGGCTGGTTATAGGGCTAAATGGGGTAAAGTAGTGATAGACCTTTCAGGGTATTATAATAAGTATAAAAACTTTATATCCAATCAAACCACACTTGTTCCTTTTTATGGGACCCCTGGTGATAATGCATTATCCCTATTGGCATTGCAAAATGGAGATTTTAAAGCATACCAAACCTATACAAATTCTGAGGCTGATATTGATTCTTACGGAGGAACAATTGGAATAGAGACCAAAATTTTAGGAAATTTTGATTTAGGTGCCAATTACACCTATTCTGAGTTTGATTTTGATCAAAATGCATATCCAGATTTTAGAACTAATTTCAATACACCAAAACATAAAGTAAAGGCATCGTTTGGAAATACGGCTCTTTTTGAAAATTTTGGGTTTAATATTAATTATAGGTGGAGTGATACATATTTCTGGCAAGCTACTTTTGGAGATGGGGATGTACCTGCTTATACGGTATTGGATGCTCAGGTCAATTATTCAGTGCCAAGTATAAAGTCAGTATTTAAAATAGGAGGTTCCAACCTATTGGGAGCTGAATACGTTACTGCAATAGGCACTGGGAATATAGGCTCCATATATTATGTGTCATGGACTATTAATCCATAAGAACAAATTATAATATATTTGTAAAGGCGTCATTAATGTGACGCCTTTTTTATTGTCAAAAAAAGAAAAAAGTAGTTTCTATTTAAAATGTAATGACATATCTTTGCAGCCTGAAAAACGTAAGTATTGTCAATGCAAATATTACGTTGAAACACAAATAGATTCTTAAAAATTAAATACTTAGGTAATGTCAAAAGTTACAGGTAAAGTTTCTCAAATTATCGGACCAGTTGTTGATGTAGAATTCCAATCTGGATCAAATCTTCCAAAAATTTACGATTCATTAGAAATTGATAAAGAAGATGGTTCCAAATTGGTATTGGAAGTACAATCTCATGTTGGCGAAAACACAGTTAGAACCATATCAATGGACTCTACAGATGGTTTAAGTAGGGGTGTGGAGGTAAATGCAACAGGAAGTGCGATACAAATGCCAATTGGTGATGATGTTTATGGAAGATTGTTCAATGTAATTGGAGATGCTATAGATGGTCTTGGTGATTTGCCCAAGGCAGGAAAAGACGGATTGCCAATTCACAGAGAGGCACCTAAGTTTGAGGATTTATCAACTTCTACTGAAGTTCTTTTTACAGGAATTAAAGTAATCGATTTAATTGAGCCGTATGCAAAAGGTGGTAAGATTGGATTATTTGGTGGAGCAGGTGTTGGTAAAACAGTATTGATTCAAGAATTGATTAACAATATTGCCAAAGGTCACGGTGGACTTTCAGTATTTGCAGGAGTAGGAGAACGTACCAGAGAAGGAAACGATTTACTTCGTGAGATGTTAGAATCTGGTATTATAAAATATGGCGATGACTTTATGCACTCTATGGAAGAGGGCGGATGGGATTTGTCCAAGGTTGATAAAAAAATAATGAAAGAGTCCAAAGCAACTTTTGTATTTGGACAAATGAACGAACCTCCTGGAGCACGTGCACGTGTGGCATTATCAGGATTGACCATTGCAGAATATTTCCGTGATGGTGCAGGGGACGGTCAAGGAAAAGATGTACTTTTCTTTGTAGATAATATCTTCCGTTTTACGCAAGCAGGTTCAGAGGTTTCGGCTCTTTTAGGTCGTATGCCTTCTGCCGTAGGGTACCAACCAACATTGGCAACAGAAATGGGTGCCATGCAAGAACGTATTACATCAACAAAAAGAGGCTCCATTACATCTGTACAAGCGGTATATGTACCTGCGGATGATTTAACGGATCCTGCACCAGCAACAACATTTGCTCACTTAGATGCTACAACAGTACTTTCTCGTAAGATTGCTGAGCTAGGTATTTATCCAGCAGTGGATCCTTTAGATTCTACTTCAAGGATTTTAACAGCGGATATTTTAGGAAATGAGCATTATGACTGTGCACAACGTGTAAAAGAGTTGCTACAACGTTATAAAGAATTACAAGATATTATTGCCATTCTTGGTATGGAAGAATTGTCTGAAGAAGATAAATCAGCCGTTGGTAGAGCAAGACGTGTACAGCGTTTCTTGTCACAACCTTTCTTTGTTGCTGAGCAGTTTACAGGTTTGCAGGGTGTGTTGGTGGATATTAAGGATACCATTAAAGGATTTAATATGATTATGGATGGTGAATTAGATCACTTGCCAGAATCTGCCTTTAACCTTAAGGGAACTATTGAAGACGCTATTGAAGCAGGAGAGAAAATGTTAGCTGAAGCGTAAGCCGAAGTTAATGCTGAACTTGTTTCAGCATCTAATTATTATATTTAGACCCTGAAACCAGTTCAGGGTAGTTAACAAGTTAACTATGTATTTAGAAATAGTATCACCAGAGGCCACATTATTTGAAGGAGAAGTAACTTCTGTTGCTGTTCCAGGTATTAATGGGGAGTTTCAAATGTTGTCCAATCACGCACCAATAGTTTCATTGTTGCAAGAAGGTAAGGTTGTCATTCAAGGAGATATAACGATTGATGAGGCTTATGAAAGCAAATTTTCTAAAGGCTCCAATGGTGAAACAATCTTGGATATTTCTAGTGGAACCATTGAAATGAAAGACAATAAGGTGATTGTTTTAGCAGACTAAAATAATTTTATCATAGAATTTTGAAAAGCCATACTCTAGAGTATGGCTTTTTTATTCTTTATATTCCAATATATCACTAGGCTGACAATCTAGGACCTTGCAAATTGCTTCTAAGGTAGTAAAACGTATTGCCTTGGCTTTACCAGATTTTAAGATAGACAGATTGGCCGTGGTAATGTCAATAGCCTCGGCCAGGTCTTTACTTTTCATTTTACGCTTGGCCAACATCACGTCAAGATTTACTATTATAGCCATATTATACGGTTAAATCGTGTTCAGATTGTACTTCAAACCCACGTTTAAAAACGGCAGTACCATATAGAATTAGTAAACCCAAAAGGATATGTATAATTAAATTATGAATATCTCTATAATTTTCTTTTTGCATAATAACAAAATGAATTATTACATATAGAAAGGGTCCTGCTAGTAAATTTAGTAATGCAAAATGGTTCATTCTTTTTACAGTCACTTTTGTAAATAATATATCAGCTTTAAATGATTTAAAAATATTAGAAATCATATAAAAAAATATAAAACCAAAAAGTAAACCAATTGAAATAGTTACAATGACATTTAATTGATAATCTCCATGAATGTATGTTCCCGTGAGAGGAATATCCATTTTATATCTACCTTTATTTAATTCAAAGTTTTTAGTTAAGAATGATATGTCAATATAAGTCACAAAAAAGACAATGCCTATTGCTATCAATCGTGTTAAGTAAAAAAGAAGAGTTGACATTGATTTTGGACCAAACATTTTCATAATTAAATAATTATTGTTTAACGATAACAAATATACATATAATTATCGAAAAACAATAATAATTTATTTTAATCCTATCAACTTCCAAGTTTGTCCATTGGAAAAATAAGTTGTTAAGTCCTTAAATCCTATAGCATAATGAGCATTGAGAGAACGAGTATTTTCAGCATCTACTTCGGTGATGATTGCATCAAATTCTGGTTGCACGGCATCTTTCATAGTTGCATATAATTTTCTAAAAAAACCTTTTCCCCTATATTTTTTATCAATACAGATTTGCCCCATTGTGATAAACGATCGTTCTTTTGGAAAGATTTTTTCAATTTCAACAAACATGGGCTTAAGCACCTCAACTTCACTTGCAAACATAGGGTGCATACAAAGGACATAACCTACAACAGTATCATTGTCTTTTGCAATAATATGGGAACACCTAGTGTTCATTTGTTCTAAAACCTCTAAAGTATGGGAAACAGTAACAAAACCTTCTTTTTTCTTTTCTTCCAGGGATAATTTATTCACAAGGTTCTCTTTTTGAAGAGAGAGGATTTGTTAAAGTTCTATAATGGTTTCAGCCCTTTTATAACAAATCATAGCTTTTAATTTTAAATAAAGATGGTAAATTTGATGTATGTCAAAGTTGCCAAAAAAACTTTTAAAAAAGCTAGAAAACCGTAAGGAAAATAATGCCTTGAGGCAATTGCCCATTTCTGATAATTTAGTCGATTTTTCTTCCAATGATTATTTGGGGTTTGCTACCAATGAAACCATTTACTCAGATACCTTTAAGTTAATATTAAAAAAAGGAGCTTCTCAAAACGGAGCTACGGGTTCTAGGCTTTTGTCTGGTAATCATCCTTTATATATTGAATTGGAGAAATATCTGGCAGAATTTTATGTTTCAGAAGGTGCTTTGGTCTTTAATTCTGGTTATGATGCCAATCTTGGGTTTTTTAGTACTGTTCCCCAAAGGGGGGATGTGATTTTTTATGATGAATTGATACATGCCAGCATACGTGATGGTATCTTGTTGAGCAATGTCAAGAGTTATAAGTTTAAACATAATGA
This sequence comes from uncultured Flavobacteriaceae bacterium, assembly GCA_964398035.1. Lineage (GTDB taxonomy): Bacteria > Bacteroidota > Bacteroidia > Flavobacteriales > Flavobacteriaceae > Saonia. The sequence goes on from CAYNLI010000054.1 coordinate 7,268, forward strand.
TCTGGAGGATTTAAAATCTAAATGTAAAACACAGGCAGGAGAAGAAATTTATATCGTCACAGAATCTATTTTTTCTATGGATGGGGATTCACCTGGTTTGGAAGCTCTAGTGAAATTCTCAAAAAAGAACAGCTATAATTTAGTGATAGATGAAGCGCATGCCATAGGGGTTTTTGGAGCAAATGGAGAAGGTTTGGTGCATCAAAAAAAGCTTCAAAAAGATGTCTTTGCACGGATAATTACTTTTGGTAAAGCAATGGGTTGCCATGGTGCAGCTATTTTGGGCAGTGAAAAACTTAAGGAATACTTGGTTAATTTTTCACGTAGTTTTATATATACAACGGGGTTGCCACCACATTCCATTGCAACGGCCATTTCAGCATTTGGGTATTCAATTTCTAAAGAGGGGAAAGAGTCAAGGTCAAAATTAGGGGATAATATTGCATTTTTTAATAAAAAGATTCAAGATTTAAAAATGGATAAATTTTTTATCCCCAGCGAATCTGCCATTCATTGTTGCCTTGTTTCTGGAAATACCAAGGTGAAAAATGTGGCTACAAAAATTCAGGATAAAGGATTTAATGTTCGCCCAATTCTTTCACCAACGGTTGCAGAAGGGGAAGAACGTTTGCGGTTTTGCCTTCATAGTTATAATTCTAAGGAGGAATTGGGCTTAGTTTTACAACTTTTATCATCTTATCTTTAACTAATATGAAGCAAAAATTCTTTACTCTTGGAGCTTTTGAGTTCCCTGCTGATGTTCAAATCATAAAAGGAAAATTGGAATCTGAAGGAATTGAGGTTTTTCTTAAAGATGAGAACACAATTAACACAGATCCAATAATTAGTGGTGCTATTGGTGGTGTAAAACTGCAAGTGAAAACAGCAAACAAAGAAAAAGCATTGAAAATATACAATGAGATTAGAAATTATGCCGTAGATGATGATGGAAAACCAATAATATGTCCCAACTGTAAAGCAGAAAAATCTGAGGCTTATTATTCTAGAAAAGGAATATACTACAAACTTTTTCCTTTTTTTGAAAAGCGAAAGTATAAATGCTTATCATGCAATATGATAACCGAGCCATAAGATGAAGCGAATATTTATTACAGGTATATCAACAGATGTAGGTAAAACAATTGCCTCTGCCATTATTGCCGAGGCATTGGAGGCTGATTATTGGAAACCGGTACAGGCGGGGGAATTAAATAATTCTGATTCCCATAAAATTGCAGAATTGATTTCCAACAATAAAACGGTCATTCATGATAATAGCTACACATTAAAAACAGCCATGAGCCCACATGCAGCGGCAGAAATTGATAATGTTGAAATTGATTTAAAAAAGATTATTGAACCAAAAACCAATAATCACTTGGTCATAGAAGGTGCAGGAGGTCTATTGGTGCCTTTGAACAAAGATGACACCGTTTTGGATATTGTTAAACCCAATTACAAAGTGGTGGTAGTTTCCAGACATTATTTGGGAAGTATCAATCATTCTCTATTGACTGTTGAATGGTTAAAAAACAGGGGTTATGACGTTTCTATACTTTTTAGTGGAGATGAACATTTTTCAACAGAAAGTATTATAGCACAAAAGACTAAAGTGCCAGTTATTGGAAGAATAAATGAAGAAGAAATGTTTGATAAAACCGTAATTAAAAGATATGCGGATAAGTTTAAAAACATTTTAGAATTGCTCTAGGCGTTGTAAAATTTCTGCTTTCTCAACAATTTCAACAGTTTTATAGTGCTCAGCTAAATAGTTGTTTATATATATGTTTTCTTCAACTTGTTTTTTATCAAAAATAGACCTGTTTTCTCTTACAACTATAGTTTTAGGCTTTAGTTCTTCTAAAATATATTGAATTTCTTCTATGGATGTATCCCTAGGATTGTCATAAGCAAAAAACATTTCTTCTTTACAAATGTTGCTGGGCTGTGTTGCACTTTTTGTAGGTGGGTCAACACCTAATACCCAATACCCAATATGATATCCCAAAAATAGCATATTCTTTGTTTCAAGATTGTTTTCTGTTATATAATGAGGAACACTAAAACCTTCGCCATTATAAAATGTTCCTTTTTCTAATTTATTTTTAATAATAGTAACGTATTCAAGATAAGTCTCTATTGGTAATAAAAGGAAAAGTAATGGAATAAAGATTTTGTAATTTGTTCTTTGAAGGAAGATGATTTTACGAAAAACAATGCCTACTAAAATAACTAAAAAGGGAAATAATTGAATAAGATAATGCCCATTTATTCGCCCACCTTTTATAAAGGAAAGAAGCACACCTATTATTGTAACAAGAAGTAATTGTATGTCAGGATTTTTATAATCCAATTTTTTCTTCTTCCATGCAAAAAATAAAAATCCAACTATAACAATATAAAAAGGCAATGTTTCTATAATGGAATTTCTACGAGCACCGGCATAATTTAAAGGAGCTTCTATTACAGATTTCCACCATAGATCAAAATTACCTTGGAGGTGGTATGGTAGAATAGTAAGAGAAATAATTAAGATAATTCCAATTCCATAAGCAATAACGTTCCTTGTCGCTATAAAGAAGCCTTTTTTTTGAAATAGGGTATATGATAGGTACAGTCCAACAAATAGAGCCGCATAGGCCATATTTAGCTTAACCATTACAGTAATACCCATTAGTAATCCAGAAATTAGGTATGTAGATGGTTTTTGACTCTTGATGATTAAATATAGGGCGGCCATGAAAAAAGGCATACAAATATGTTCAGACATTACTCCTTGTAAACTGCCGAACATGCTTTGTAATATAACACAGATTATGGCTGACCAAAACCCGATTTTTTTAGAATCAATTTTGCTTCCAATCTTATAGGTGAATAAAGCAGTAATGGCAACTGCCAATGCTCCAAAAAAACGAATAGCGAGAAAACTTTTGCCAAAAACATAGATAATACCTGCAAAAAAGAGAAAAGTTAAGGGGGGCTTTACATCCCATAGTTCAGTATATGGTAAATGCCCGTTGACCCATGATTGTCCCATAAGTATAAAAGTGCTTTCATCCCGATCTATATAATCACGAAAGAAAAAAGGAAACCTAATAAAAATGGAAATTGAAAGAAGGATAAAAAAAACAGTTCTGCTTTTTAAACTTTCATAGCTGGGTGTAAGAAAAGCAATTTCTTTTTTAAACATTGGTGATTTCTAATTATTTGGTATTAATTCCCATCTTTGCAAGATAGATAAAAAGTAGGTTTTGTTTCCACTAGTGGGTTTAATACTTTAAGCTTGTTTTGGAGTAGTTGACTAAATAGATTTGGTTTGAAAAATATTTCAGAAAGAGATAAAAAATATTTGTGGCATCCTTTAACACAGCACAAATTGCACCCAACAATGTTGGGGCTTGTAAAAGCAAAAGGAGCTCTTTTGTATGACGAGGATGGAAAAGAATATATAGACGGAATTTCCTCTTGGTACACTTGTATGTATGGGCATTGTAATGATTTTATCATAGAACGGGTATCCAAACAGTTGCATCAATTGGATCAAGTTGTTTTTAGTGGATTCACACATGAACCTGCGGTTAAACTATCAGAAGAACTCATTAAAATTCTACCAAAAAATCAAAATAAATTTTTCTTTTCTGACAATGGCTCTACTTCTACTGAGATAGGCATAAAAATGGCATTGCAATACCACCATAATCAAGGTAATGAGCGTAAGGTTATGTTGGCTTTTGAAGAGGGGTTTCACGGAGATACTTTTGGATCTATGTCCGTATCTGGGCTATCTGTTTATAATGGGGCGTTTAAAGATTTTTTTATTGAAGTAGAACGTATTTCTGTTCCAACATCAGAAAATATAGACGCTATTTTAAATACATTGGAATCACGATTGCAAAACAACAATATAGCTGGTTTTATTTACGAACCTTTGGTGCAAGGAGCTGCTGCTATGAAAATGCACAAACCTGAGCATTTAAACAAGATTCTAAAATTGTTGAAACAATACAATGTGTTGACTGTTGCAGATGAGGTTATGACAGGTTTTGGTAAAACAGGAAAATACTTTGCATCAGATTATATAGAGACAAAACCAGATATTATATGTTTATCCAAGGCGCTAACAGCCGGAGTTGTACCAATGGCGGTTACCAGTTGTACACAAGATGTTTATGAGGCATTTTATAGTGATGAAATTTCCAAGGGGCTGTTTCATGGGCATACCTATACAGCTAATCCATTGGCATGTACTGCAGCATTGGCTTCGATTGAGTTGCTACAGTCCAAAGAAATTCAAGAAAATATTCAAAGAATCATTAAGTCGCACCAACAGTTTGATGCAGAAATCAAAAATCACCCAAAGTTATCATCAACCAGACAAATAGGGGTTATTTATGCATTGGATTTAAATGTGAAAATGGAACGTTATGGAAATTTAAGAGATAAACTCTTTAAACATTTTATGGATAGTGGTATTTTTCTTCGCCCTTTAGGGAATACCATTTATATTTTGGCGCCATATGTTACTACTGAGGAGCAAATGCAGAAAATATATAATGCCATAAAAAGTGTTCTAGAAATAGTTTAATTAGATAGATTGACAAAATTCTTTTTATGCGATTTCCTAATCAAGTATAAGTCATACCATAATCTAAAAAAGTATGTAATCTTCACTTTAGAATCCCCTTGGTCCACCCATTTTTTTACAGGAATTTCATCCATTTTTTCTAAGGCTTTGTTTTTCCCATAGAAACAGAGGAAGCGACTAAAAAGCTCAACATCAAATAACCATTTTGACAGAAAAGGTTTTTTGAACAGCATTTCTACAATTTCATTTTTAAATACTTTACAACCGCATTGTGTATCATACACTTTAATGTCAAGGATAAAAGAGATTGTGGTGGCTATAATTCTTCCAACAAAAAACCTTGAAAATTTTCTATCTACAACAGAGCCTATTTTTAATATGCGTGATGCAAATACAAATTCTTTATATTCCTTTAAGTGTTCTGCCAAGGAATAACATTCTTCCAAAGAAGTGGCTAAATCTGCATCTAAATATGCTAAAACTGGGCTTTCCTGTATACAAGCCAACATTCCTTTTCGAACAGATTCCGCTTTTCCCAAATTCTCATCATTGGCCAATATTTTAATTTGATTTTTGAAAGTAGCTTGTAACGCTTGTAACTTTTCTTGGGTTTTGTCCGTTGATGCATCGTTAACAAAACATATTTGGGCTAAAGGATTGTTTTTTAAAAAAGTATCAAATTGATCTATGGGCAATCTATTATATTCATTATAGCAAGGAACTATAATAGTAATTTTCATAAGGTTTATTTAGAGTTTGTGCGCTTTAATTGTAACAATTTTCATAAGAAATGAAGATTGCTCTCAATAATTAATGTCTAAATATACAAATACGCTAGTTTTGTGCATATTTTAATGATTAAATGAGTTTACTAATTTCCATAACCGCAATTTCATCTATATCCCCTTTGGGAACGTCCCTGTCGGAAGCATGGGAAAAATATCAAAATGAGGATCATTTTTTTATTCAGCAAGAATTTGGAAATGGAAAAACATGGGTGGCACAACTTCCTGAAAATGCCAAACAAGAAATAGAAGTACTTAGGCTATCTGATTCTAAGTACAGGAATCTGGACAATAGTGTACTGTTTGCCATATATGCTTCAAGAAATGCAGTTGAAGTTGCTGGATGGAAATCCAAGGATAATTTTGGGATTAACATAGGTTCATCAAGAGGGGCAACATCCCTTTTTGAAAAGTACCATAAAGAATTTCTTGATAATAATACAACATCGGTTTTGTCCTCACCCACAACTACTTTGGGTAATATATCTTCTTGGGTAGCACATGATCTGGGCACCAAAGGACCAGAGATATCCCATTCTATTACCTGTTCCACAGCGTTACATGCTTTATTGAATGGCGTTGCATGGATCAAGAGCGGAATGGCAGATAAATTTTTGGTTGGTGGTAGTGAAGCTCCCCTGACTCCATTCACCATTGCCCAGATGAAAGCTTTAAAAATTTATTCTCAACAAGAGAATGAATACCCATGCAAAGCCTTGGAGCTATCAAAAGATAAAAATACCATGGTTTTGGGAGAAGGAGCATCAATGGCTTGTTTGGAAGATGGAATTAAAGAAAATGCTTTAGCTGTTATTGAGGGAGTGGGCTATGCAACAGAAACTTTGGAACATAATATTTCCATCTCATCAGATGCGCAATGTTTTCAACGCTCTATGAAGATGGCTTTGGGTAATATAAAGCTAGAAGAAATTGATGTTATTGTAATGCACGCTCCTGGAACCATAAAGGGGGATGTCTCAGAAAAAAAAGCAATAGAAAAGATTTTTTGTAACAAAATGCCCCATCTTACTACCAATAAATGGAAGATAGGACATACGTTCGGAACCTCGGGCATGTTGAGTATGGAACTTGCTGTTTTAATGTTGCAACATCAAACATTTATAAAAGTGCCATTTATTGATACTGTTTCAACTCCTAAAAAAATTCAAAAAATATTGGTAAATGCTGTTGGGTTTGGGGGTAATGCAGTGAGTGTCTTATTGGCTAAATAAAAGGTTTTCTTGTTTTAGAATCTTAAAACCTATATATTTCTAAAGGGCTTTTTAATTTAAATCTTAATATTATGGTAGAATGGTTTTCTGAGCTTGCCTCTTTTGATAAAGTGTACTGGATTATTGCAGGTGTAGCTTCTTTGTTTTTTGTTTTTGTTGCTGTTTCAACTCTTATGGGAGGTGATGCGGATGATATAGATGGTGATGTTGATGCAGATATAGAAGGTGATGTAGGTATCGGTTTTCAGTTTTTTACCTTTAAAAATTTAGTTGCTTTTTTCACCATTTTTGGTTGGTCTGGGATTTCGTGCATAGACGCAGAATACTCACATACAATGACCATTATTATTTCTGCTATCAGTGGTCTGGTCATGATGTTTGCCATGGCGTTTTTAATCTATCAATTATCCAAGTTAAAAAGTAGTGGAACGTTAAAGATGCAAAATGCAAAAGGCGCCATAGGAGAGGTATACCTTACTATAGGGGGAAATAGGGCCAGTATGGGGAAAGTACAAGTAACGGTCCAAGGTGCTTTAAGAGATTTAAATGCATTGACGGATGAAGAAACCGATTTAAAAACAGGATCAGTAATACAAGTAACAGAAGTGACAGAAAATGGAATTCTTATTGTTGAACAATTAAAAAAATAATATTTATGCTAAACGCTATTTTATTGCAAGTAGAAGGTTTTGGACCATTGATTACCGCAGGGTTTGCAATCTTCTTTATTTTCATATTATTTGTAGTTTTGATTCGTCGTTACAAGCGATGTCCATCAGACCGAATATTGGTGGTCTATGGAAAAGTAAGTGGTGGAAAATCTGCTAAATGTATCCATGGTGGCGCAGCTTTTATACTGCCGGTAATTCAGGATTATCAATTTTTGGATTTAACCCCAATTTCTATTGAAGTAAACCTTGTTAATGCTTTAAGTAAGCAGAATATCCGTGTAAATGTTCCTTCTCGTTTTACAATTGGAATTTCTACAGAACCAGGTGTTATGCAAAATGCAGCGGAGAGATTGCTTGGGTTAGGACAGGATCATATTCAGGATTTGGCTCAAGAAATTATATTTGGACAGTTACGTTTGGTAGTTGCTTCCATGGATATTGAAGAAATAAATTCTGATAGGGATAAGTTTTTGAGTAATATTTCGCAAAGTGTAGAGACAGAACTTAGAAAGGTAGGTTTAAAATTGATAAACGTAAACATTACAGATATTGTAGATGAGTCTGGTTATATTGAAGCTTTAGGAAAAGAAGCTGCAGCACATGCAATAAATGCTGCACGTAAATCTGTGGCAGAAAAAACAAGAGATGGGTCTATTGGAGAGGCAATTGCAGTGCAAGATGAAAGAACACAGGTGGCTGCGGCTAATGCCCAAGCCGTAGAAGGAGAGAATACAGCAAAAATTGCTGTTGCAAATTCAGACTCTTTACGTCGTCAAAGAGAAGCGGAAGCAGAACGTGTGGCAATTGCATCAGAAAAAGTACAATCAGCAAAAGCACTGGAGGAATCATATGCTGCGGAGCAACAGGCAGAAGTTGTAAGGGCAGAAAGAGAACGCTCCTCTCAAATGGCAGATATCATTGTCCCTGCAGAGATTGATAAAAGAAAAGTAGAGATTGATGCAGAAGCAGAAGCAGAAAACATTAGAAGAATTGCTAAAGGTGAGGCAGATGCAATCTTGTTCAAAGCACAAGCAGAAGCACAAGGGATATTTGAGGTATTGACAAAACAAGCTGCTGGTTTGGATGAAATTGTAAAAGCAGCTGGGAACGACCCCAAAGATGCAGTATTGCTCTTAATTGCCGATAAATTGCCAGAATTGGTGAAAACACAGGCAGAAGCCATTAAAAATATTAAAATTGATAAAATTACTGTTTGGGAAAATGGTGGCGGTAAGGATGGTAAAACATCAACCTCTAATTTTATATCTGGAATGTACAAATCTGTTCCGCCATTGCAAGAAATGTTCAATATGGCAGGGATGCAATTGCCAGAATATTTAAAAGGGAAAGAGATTGATGCTGAGGATGGAAAAAATGGAACGGACAAAGTGGGAAACCCTAAAAAGAAAAACGAGGAAGAATAATTTATTTACTAGTTTAAACTTTAAAAAGACCTGATGAGTTTTATAACCATCAGGTCTTTTTGTGTTAACGGTTTTCCATCATTGGGATTTGATTTTCAAATAGGTTATTTTTGGCACAGATTTACAGCATTTATGAGTCAGACAAGACATAATTGGACAAAAGAGGAAATCCTTGATATTTACAACAAGCCATTAATGGAATTGTTATACGATGCAGCAACAATACATCGTGAAAATCATGACCCAAATACGGTTCAAGTCTCTACGTTATTGTCTATTAAAACGGGAGGATGTTCAGAGGATTGTGGATATTGTCCCCAAGCCGCAAGATATAATACAGATATTGAGGGGAATGATTTAATGTCGGTTTCTCATGTAAAAGCACAGGCGCTCAGAGCCAAATCATCGGGTAGTTCCAGAGTTTGTATGGGGGCTGCATGGCGTAATGTAAAAGATGGCCCAGAATTTGACCAAGTGTTGGAAATGGTGCGCACCATAAACAAATTGGATATGGAAGTGTGCTGCACCTTGGGAATGCTTACAGAGAATCAAGCAAAACGTTTGGCGGAAGCAGGTCTTTATGCCTACAATCATAATTTAGATACTTCTGAAGATTATTATAAAGATGTAATTTCTACTCGTGCTTTTGAGGATAGATTGGATACCATAGGTAATGTTCGTAAAAGTAATGTTACAGTTTGTAGTGGTGGTATTATTGGCATGGGAGAACAATTAGAAGATAGAGCGGGAATGTTGGTTGCGCTCACTACTTTGGATCCACAACCAGAATCTGTGCCAATCAATGCTTTAGTGGCCGTTGAAGGCACTCCTATGGAAGATATAGAACCTGTTTCTATATGGGATATGGTGCGCATGGTGGCAACCACACGTATTGTAATGCCAGAAACACAGGTGAGGTTGTCAGCAGGACGTACTGAAATGAGTAGAGAAGGGCAAGCCATGTGCTTTTTTGCCGGAGCCAACTCTATTTTTGCTGGCGATAAATTATTGACCACACCTAATCCCGATGTAAACGAGGACATGGAAATGTTTAAAATATTGGGTTTAAACCCTCAGAAACCATTTACTAAAATATCACAACCCAAAACTGTAGAAGCGCAAGATTCGCAATATGAATCATTGGCAGAAAAGCCTAAATGGAGTAGACCAGGACACACCATAGAACGTAATGAAACTGCAAAAGAAAAGGCAAAAATCACTAACTAATCCCTATAATAACTTAAATGCCTTTGAGATGGAGTGTGGTCAAGGCATTAAAATTATTTTATTAATTCTTTGATTTTCTCGTATACTAAATGACTTTCCCATCCACGGTAGAGCAAATAATCTGCTAGTTTCTTCTTTCTTTTTTGCAAGTTGGTTTCTTTTATTTCTTTTACTCTTTTTTTTGCAAGTTTATCTAATGTAGTAAAATAATCATCATCGTCTATTTCTTGTAAAGCACTTTTAATGTTGTATTTAGACACACCTCTGAACTTTAATTCATTTACAATTCTATTTCTCCCCCATTTTTTTATATTGAATTTACCTCTAGCATAGGCTCTAGAGAATCGCTCTTCGTTTAAGTAATTCTCTTGAATAAGGTGTGTCACAATTTGGTCAATAGCCTCAGGAATCATTCGCATTTCCCATAATTTGGATGTAACCTCCTTATGACAACGTTCTTGGTAGGCACAATAGCTTTCCAGTTTTTTAGTAGCTTCGGTTAGGGTGTAGGTTTTTTGAGAATGCATACTGAAACTTACTTTGGAGCTAACTGTTTAGGGTCGTAAAAGAATTTTTCTTTAATATATTCGCCTTCCCATTGTTGATGTGTTATTTCTTCAATTTCAGTAGTTGTTCCGTCTTTCCATTCAAATTTAAAAAACCAGCGAATAACAACATAATCGCTATGAATAAAAAAAGGAGGAATACATTTAGATTTCATTGTTTTAACTCTAGAAAGCACCTTTTTTTCATTTTCCACTAGATTTTCTCGTCCAACTCTAGGTTCAGACTGATTTTCTTGCATAGAAATATTTAAGGTGTAAAATTCCTCAATAGCCTTATCGTGTTTAAATTCTACTGCAGAAATGAATTTCTCAACGATTTCTGGTTTTGGCATTGTTATAGTATTAAATTATTTTTTTTCATATAGCTATATATTATAACTATGATGAAGGTTAGTACCATCAGAATAATAATGAAGCCAATAAGAATACCAAAAAACTTTAATAGTTTGAGTATAGATTCTGGTATTTTAAGTTTATATAATT
>CAYNLI010000055.1:0-18232 GCA_964398035.1 uncultured Flavobacteriaceae bacterium
ACATTGACCCTCAAGCTAATATTAGAACAGACGGCTGGTCAAGCTATCAAACCTTCAAAGAGAAATATCCCAAGCTTAAACAAGAGAAAAGTGAAAACAAGGGAGCCAACTTCAATGACATCCACCGTGTTATCATGATGTTTAAGGCATGGCTTAGAGGAATGCATCATTCGGTGATGCACTTGCAAGATTATCTCGATGAATACGCCTATAGATTCAATAGAAGCTTTATGAAAGAAAATATTTTTGACAACTTACTCAACAGAACCGTAGCAATGAAACCCGTAACTAGAAAGGCAATGTTAATCGACATAGACTAAGCGCCTAAATCAATTGTTTCATATACAGCTCTCAAAAAAGAAATCATTTCTTAAAGTTTTATTAATATTAGTTTGGATTATTAACATGAAATTATGATTTTTACAGTTAGCTAATTCAAATAATTAAAAAAATGAGAACAAAATTAAATGGAATCTTAACGCTATTATTGGCGTTTGTTGTGCATTTATCTTTTGCACAAGACAAGGCAATTACCGGTACGGTTACTGACCAAGACGATCTACCCCTACCTGGTGTTAACATCGTTATAGAGGGCACAACTAATGGTACCCAAACTGATTTTGATGGAAACTACGCAATTAATGGTAGCGAAGGTCAGGTATTACTTTTCTCTTACGTCGGTCAAAAAGATGTTAAAGGAATAATCGGTGCTGGCAATACTGTTAATGTACAAATGCAAGAAGACGCACAAGCCTTAGAAGAAGTTGTTGTTGTTGCCTACGGCAGTCAAAAAAGAGAATCTATTACTGGATCTATTAGTATTGTTAGTGCTGATCAAATTGAGAATTCTACTTTCTCAAACCCTCTTAAGAGTCTAGAAGGTTTAGTTTCTGGCCTTAGGGTAATTCAGGCTAATGGTCAACCTGGTTCAGACCCTATAATTAGAATTAGAGGTTTTGGTTCTATAAATGCTGACAATAGCCCTCTTATTGTTTTAAATGGAGTTCCTTATTCTGGAAGCTTAAGTAGTATAAACCCTCAAGATATTGAATCTACTACTGTTTTAAAAGATGCTTCTTCTACTTCTTTATATGGCAACAAGGCTTCAAATGGTGTTTTATTAATTACTACAAAAAAAGGTAGAAGAAATAGCAAAACACAAATAAGTTTAAATACTAAGTATGGTGTCACTCAAAGAGCTGCTAAAGATTATAATGTAATAAAAACTCCAAAGAGATTTTATGAATCATATCATAGTGTATTAGCCAATTCCGAATTTTACAAGCAAAATACTGCTGGTACACCAATCACTATACAAGAAGCCAGACAATTTGCGTCAGACAACTTAATTGACAGACTTGGGTATAATATTTATAATGTGCCAAACACAGAGTTGATTGACCCTACTACTGGTAAACTTAATAGTTCTGCAAAATTGTTAGTAAATGATAGTTGGCAAGATGAATTGTTTAGAGATACCGCCTCTTTTATCTCTACTAATCTTAATATTGCTGGAGGTTCAGAGAATGTAGATTATTACTTCTCTCTAGGTACAGAAGAAAATAATGGTTATACTCTTAGAAGTAATTTCAAAAGACATACAGGTCGTATAAAAGTTAATGCTTCTAATATTGCTAAAATAATTTCTATAGGTGCTGATGTATCTTATGCTAAATCTAAAAGTCAAGCAGTTCCTGCTACTTTGACAGCAGCCGGTAATCCTACAACGAATTTTGCCAATGCCTTCTTTTGGACAAGAAGAATTGCCCCTATTTACCCTGTTTATCAATATGATGGCGATTGGAATCCTATCAAAAACCCAAATAATCCTAAAGGTTTTGCTTATGATTTTGGAGTTGCTCAAGATTTTGGTGGAGGAAGAACTAGAGGTCCGAGAAACTATGCCCCAGGTGAGCATCCTCTTGCTGTAATAGAAAATACACAAGAAGAAAATGAAAGAGATAATTTCAATGCGACAATAAGAACTAAGATTGAATTACCATATGATATTAAATTTGAGTATGTTATGAATTACCTTACTGAGATTGGTAAAGGTACTGATTTCACAAAACCAGGAGCAGGAGCTTTTGCTAAATCTAACAATGGACTTTTAACAAATAACAGAGATAATTTCTCTGCTTTTACCAATCAACAATTATTGACTTGGAAAAAAGGTTATGATCGCTATAGTTTTGATTTAATTTTAGGGCATGAAACTTACCAGGAAAAATTCACGACATTATCACTTACCAAATATAATATTATTGGAGACTTTAGTCCAATTTTAGATAATACTTCTAAATATATCAGTGCAAGTAACTATAATACAAAATATACAACTGAAGGTTATTTTTCTAGGTTTATTTTTGGATTAGACAGTAAATATTATCTCAATTTAACTGGCAGATACGATGCCTCTTCTGTTTTTCATCCAGATTCACGATGGGGTACTTTTTGGTCAACTGGTGCTTCATGGATAATAAGTAAGGAATCGTTTTTAGAAAATTCTGAAGTTATAAATTATGCTAAATTAGCTTTAAACTATGGAACTACTGGTAACGATAGAATATTCTATCCTGACACATCTACTAGAAACTTAGTGTCTTATCAAAACCAATATGAAGTTGGAGAGAGTAATGAAAATCTAACATTACAATTGCTTTATTTAGGAAATGAGAAATTAACTTGGGAAAAATCAGGTAGTTTTGACATTAATTATGAGATGAGTATATTTAACAGATTAAACCTTTCTTTAGGTTACTACAAAAAAACAACAGAGGATCTTTTATTCAACACCCCGTTACCACTATCAACAGGAGCTCCATCTAGACCCGAAAATATAGGTTCTATGGTTAATAGCGGATTTGAAACTGAAATTTCATGGAAAGCAATAAAAAAGGAAAACATAAATGTTAATATTAATGCGAACCTTTCTACACTAAAAAATGAAATTACAGGCCTACCAGTAGGAAGAGATTCTATCCAATCTGGTAATTTCAGAAGAGTTGTTGGCAAAAGTATTTATGATTATTACATGAGAAGGTTTGCTGGTGTAAATTCTGAAAATGGTAATGCACAATATTACAAAAAAGATGATACAACTGGAGAAGATGTAATTACAGAAGACTATTCTGAAGCTGACAGGTATTTTCTAGGTAAAAAAGCAATACCTAAAGCTACAGGTGGTTTTGGAGCAAATGTTCAAGTAAGTAATTTCTCTTTAGGGATACAATTTGCTTATCAAATAGGAGGTTATGGTATTGACAATGAGTATTTCGGTCTACTAGGCGCTACTCAAAACGTCACTAATTTCGCTGATTATGACAAAACATGGACTCTGGATAATACAACTGCTAGTTTACCTAGATTAGATCCATTAAGCTCAGATCAATATAGAACTTCTGATCTTAGGTTAGTAAATTTAAGTTATTTAAGCTTGAATAATATTAATATTGGTTATCTATTAGAGAATAAAGCTTTAAAAAAGCAGCACATACACAGTATAAAATTCTACGGAACAATTAATAACGCATTTTTATTATATAGTGCAAGACAAGGATATGACCCTCGTCTGAATTCAATAGGATCATCTTCAGCTGAATATGGAGCAAATAGAACAATTTCTTTTGGAGTTAATGTAAAATTAAATTAAAAAATACTATGAAAAAAAATAAAAAATATTCAATCATAAGAATAACTCAATATTTTTTGTTGTTATTCTCAGTAATACAATTTATTGCGTGTGCTGATCTAGATCAAGATTTTGAGGATGAAAGATATTTATCCACTAATCATTTTAATACAATCTCTGAAGCTGGAGGTATAGTAGGTCTAAAAAGTATTGACGGTGCTATTTTATCATATTTTAGAGATGGAGAAAGCAGTACTGATGAATTTGGTCTAAAAGCTGTAGGGCTTGGCATGGATTTAAGAGGTAATGATATGGATATGAGTACAAGTACATGGTTTGGCGCCTACAGTAGATATGACAATATCCTTCTTACATCTGGTGACAACGAATTCATTTGGAAATTCTTCTATAAGGTAATTAAAGATTCGAATGAGATAATTAATCTTGTAGCTGAAAATACCGATAGTGATATTTTGATATATAAATATAAGGCTCATGCCTACAGAGCTATTGCTTATTTTTATCTTACAAGGATTTATCAACATACTAGAGCTGACAATTCAGTAAAGGCTATACCAATTGATCTTGGAGAATTAACCCCTAACCCGAAATCTACAGTAGGAGAGCTAAAGAAACAAATTCTTGATGATTTAACATTAGCTTATAATGGACTAGAAACATATACTAGGTCTTCAAAAGAAGAAGTTGATGCTAGTGTAGTAGCCGCATTTTTAGCAAGATATCATTTAACTTATGAAAATTGGTCAGATGCAGAATATTATGCAGATATAGCAATGAAAGTTGGAAGTATCAGTAGCGATGTTGCTCACGGTTTTGATGAACTTTCATTATCAGAAACTGTATGGGGAGCTGAAGTTACCTCAACTACTTCTGAGGTATATTCTTCTTTCTTTTCACACACAAGTCAAATAAATGACGGATATAGTGGATGGAATCATTTTAAAACTATAAACTCTAATTTATATGATTTTATTCCTGCAACTGACAAAAGAAAAAAATGGTTTGCTGATCAAGAGTACCCTCCAGGTACTATAGTAGTACCTAACACATGGGGGCATTATAGAGCCTTACCAAAGTACTCAAGCTTAAAATTTATTGCTCATCCAGGACCTGGTGTATTTATTGGAGACTATATTTACTTAAGAAATACTGAATTTTATTTAACTAAAGCTGAAGCTTTGGCTAGACAAAATAAAAATGGAGAGGCTCAACAACTATTATTTGACTTAAATACCACTAGAGATGACAGCTATGTTAAGTCTATCAAAACAGGTCAAGATTTAATTGATGAAATTTTAATGTATAGAAGAGTTGAATTGTGGGGTGACGGTGTTGATTCATTTGATATGGCTAGAAATGGGGTAGGACTAAACAGACAAGATGGTAGATTAAACCCTGTTATTCCTGGAGGAGATTTAGTTATTCCAGCATTAGACTATAAAATGATATTTGCTATACCTCAAAAAGAAATTGATAGTAATCCTAATATAAGTAATTAAAAAAATATTTGTATTATTACCTTAATAAAAACCAGAGAACTAATTCTCTGGTTTTTTTATTACTCTCTAGCGTCTATAGCTTAAAGAATTTTCAACATTTACAGAATGAAACAATCAACAATAATATTTGGAATTAGAACCATTATTGAGGCCATAACGGCAGAGAAGAATATCGACAAAGTATTTATTCAGAGAGGACTTAAAAGTAGTTTATCAAAAGAACTAGAAGGACTTTTACGCAAACATGGTATTAGCATTTCGTTTGTGCCAATTGAAAAACTAAATCGTTTGACCAAAAACAACCACCAAGGGGTGGTTGCTAATATCTCGCCTATTACTTTTCACGAACTTGAGACTTTGGTTGAAACCGTTATGGAAACCAAAAAAGCGCCTTTGTTTTTACTATTAGATCAACTGTCAGATGTACGTAATTTTGGCGCAATCATTCGAACTGCAGAATGCACGGCTGTTGATGGTATAATTATTCAAAAAAAGGGAGCTGCCCCAGTTACTGCAGATACCATTAAAACATCTGCTGGCGCAGCCTTTAAAGTTCCTATTGTAAAAGTCGATCATATTAAGGATGCAGTTTTTTACTTACAAGCATCGGGCATTCAAGTAATTTCGGCATCAGAAAAAACAAATAATACTATTTATGATGTCTCTTTTAAAGGGCCGTGTGCAATTGTCATGGGCTCAGAAGATAGAGGTATTTCGCCGTCAATTCTCAAAGTTTCTGACCACGTTGCTAAGCTTCCCTTATTAGGTGACATTGAATCACTCAATGTATCGGTTGCCTGCGCAGTTTTTCTATATGAAGCCGTAAGACAACGATTAGTGGACTAAGATTATTCGTCCCGTTTCTTTTTGTAATGGTAAGTAATTTTAAGAGATTCAGTATCTGATACTATTTTGTTTTCCTTTTGTTCTATAAAATTTCCGTCTTTATCAAAATGCTTTAAAAACTCATCCTCTTCTTCATTATAATCCTCCCTTTCCCATTTATATTTTTTAGAGACAGGTATTTTTGTTTTTATCAACATGGCCAATATCAATCCCGTAATAAATCCTGCTAAATGTCCCTCCCAAGAAATACCCTCTTCAATAGGAAATATATACCACAACAAACTTCCATATATAAAAACAACAAATAAGGATAATGCAATTAGCCTATAATACTTGGTAAAAACTCCCTTAAAAAAAATAAAGCTTACCAAAACATATATGACCCCACTTATACCAATATGATATGATGGTCTTCCAATGATCCACGTGAGCAATCCAGAAATAAGAACGCCCCAAATTAAAACTTTTAACGCCACTTTCCTGTAGAAATAGAACAAAGAAGCTGTTAGTATTGCAATAGGAATTGTGTTATTGTACAGGTGTTCTAAAGAACCATGAATAAAAGGTGAGAATAAAATGCCCTGTAATCCAGAAACTGTTCTTGGATATACACCATGGTTATTTAAATTTACATGGAAACTAACCTCCACCCAGAAAACAGTCCATATTAAAAGCACCAATAGCATTGGAGCAAAAACTACTGCGTTGGAGTATTTAAAATAATTAGAATTGGACATCGATTAAATTTAGCAATTTTATCTACAAAATATTGACCACAAATTCAAAATAGTACAAATTGTCATGTAAGATTTCCTCTAACAACGGAATTAATTCAACTGACAATTATACTCTCATATGATTTATTAAAATAGCCTTTCATTAAACTGTCATTTTAAATTTTGTTATACTTTTATAAAATGAATGAACCTCTTGCCGAACGGGTACGTCCAAAAACTTTAGAAGACTATATTAGTCAACACCATTTAGTGGGCGAAAAAGGGTCCTTGACCCATCAAATTAAAAAAGGCATTATACCCTCTTTAATTTTATGGGGCCCCCCAGGTACAGGTAAAACAACACTGGCCCATATCATTGCCAATGAAAGTAATAGACCATACTATGTATTAAGTGCTATCAGCAGTGGTGTTAAAGAAGTTAGAGAAATTATAGAAAAAGCAAAGCAAAGCGGTGGGTTGTTTACCGCCAAAAACCCTATACTTTTTATTGATGAAATTCATCGTTTTAGTAAATCTCAACAAGATTCTCTCTTGGGTGCTGTAGAAAAAGGGTGGGTCACTCTTATTGGAGCTACCACAGAAAACCCAAGTTTTGAAGTGATTCCTGCGCTATTGTCTAGATGCCAAGTTTATATATTAAATCCATTTGGAAAAGAAGATTTGGAAGCCTTGCTAAAAAGAGCCATGAAAGAGGATAAATTACTCCAGACCAAAAAAATAAAATTAAAGGAAACAGAAGCTTTATTGCGTTTGTCGGGTGGTGATGGAAGAAGGCTCTTGAACATCTTTGAACTCGTTGTTTTTTCTGAGGACAAAGACAAAATTACCATTACCGATGAACTGGTCATGAGCAAGGTTCAAAAGAATACGGTTCTTTATGACAAAACTGGAGAGCAACATTATGATATTATATCTGCCTTTATAAAATCAATTAGAGGAAGTGACCCAAACGGAGCTGTATATTGGTTAGCAAGAATGATCGAAGGTGGAGAAGATGTTAAGTTCATTGCCCGTAGAATGTTGATTTCAGCTTCTGAAGATGTTGGTTTGGCAAACCCTACAGCCTTGGTCATAGCCAATTCCGCCTTCCAAGCTGTTACAACCATTGGTTATCCTGAGGCACGGATTATTTTAAGTGAATGTGCCATATATTTGGCAACTTCTGCTAAAAGTAATGCCAGTTATATGGCCATAAAAAAAGCGCAACAAAAAGTTAAAGAAACTGGTAATCTATCCATTCCGTTACAACTACGAAATGCACCAACAAAACTAATGAAGGATTTGGGTTATGGGGAAGACTATAAATATGCCCATGATTACCAAAACAATTTTGTGGAACAAGAATTTTTACCTGATGAATTATCGGGAACTTCTTTTTATATTCCTGGCAGCAATCAAAGAGAAAAAACTATTGATGAGTTTATAAAGAATAGATGGAAGGATAAATATTAGAACTTAATATTTAATTCCTCAATCTTTAACTCTCCGTTTTTATAATATTCAAAAAACCATTTTCCTTCTTTGTTATAAACTAATCCATTTGTATCATTATCTGTAGCAAGATACATATTGGGCATAGTGCTTTTGTACATTTTTAAACGGATACTTGGTGTGCTATCAACCAACTGGTACCCATTGGGCAACTGCTGTGCATATAAAACATTGGACGTCTCTACAACAGGTATAGTTTGCTGTATTGATTCTTTAACTTTCTCAATAATTGGAAACTTTTCATCAATCTTTTCTTCTAATTTCTTAACATCATTCTTAAAGCTAACTGTAATAGGCCCATCCTTTTCAACAGCTTTTCCACTATACTTATATAGTCCATCAAACGTTTTAAACGCCTTGTTCAATGCTTCCATATATGCTGGCTTATACTCTTTAAGCCTACTTGTGCCCTCTTCAGTAACAAAAATTTCCTTTCCAGTACAATCTTTCAAAACTATAGCTGTTTTTGCAACAAACATCGAAGATTCATCTTTGATTTCAACCAACAACCCCATACAAACATTGTTTGACAATTCTTCTGGAAACGCATCTTGATATAAGGCATTAAACCCTTTTTGTGTAAAAAGATATTTAATCAAAGTGCTGGTTTGGTACTGATTTTCTTTTTTGAAATTATTAAACCTTTTCGGAACAATTATGTACTTGTATTCATTTAACTGGTTCTGCCCATTTACAATGAAACCAATGGCAAAGAACAAAAGGAAGCTTATTTTTTTCATATTAAAATCAATATCATTTCTTTTCCCAAGATATGATATTTAATCCTAACTGAAAAGAAGCATAATGAGTGTCCGCTATATTTTTGTATGCCAATAGATTATCTACCATTGCATAGAAATTTATTGAACCTACCTGTATGTTAAGTCCTAAACCAATATTGGAAAAAGAAAATTTATCTACCGTATATGTGGTTTTTACAGCAATGGAATTACCAAATCTTCTTTGATAAAAAGCAGTAAGTGCTCCTTGTGAGCCTCTTGGCCTATTTATTGCATATAATTGTACTCCTGTGCTATTAACATATTTAAATCTCTGAGGAGCCTCCACTAAATCATATGCACAACCACAGTTTTTATTGCTCTCTTTTCTTTCTCCAAAATTATACCTGACGGAAGCATTTAACTTTGTGGGCCTATACGTAATATAACTTTCATCGTTTTCCTCAAAAGGCACCAACTCTTCTATGTCATCTACCAAATCTTGCCAAAAGTTAGAGCTAGGATTAGTCAAAGCTTCTGGAAGAATAGCCTCTATTCCTTCAACAGTAACATTTCCTTTTAACACATAGTTTACAATGTCTTTTGTATGGTAGATAAATCCTAAATCCAAAACACTAGCCGTAATTACCGTTTTATCATTTAGATTATATGTAAGCCCCACATCTAATCCCAAACCAAGATTACCACCAAAAAGTGCTCTTTTCAATAAAGTTTCTGAAACATTCCCAAAATCATCGTCCACTATTTCCTGTATACCTGAACTTCTTAACTCCATATCAGCATTCAACGTATTGGCAAAAAAATTGTTCTGCCCTTCTGTAGTAACAAAATAGCCTTTATTATTGGTAGAATTAAAATTAAAAAGACTAGAATATATTTTTGCCCTTACCCCTATTGTTAAATTATTATCGATTTTTTTATTTACACCAAAATGAAAAACATTTACAAGTTCTCCTCTAGTCTTAAAATGACTTAAGTCAAATTCCCTATCCAGTTGGTCAGCATTACCTTCAAATCCTAAAATCGCCAAATCTTTAGGCCAATATCCTATAGCATCTCCTTCCAAATACATTCCAAAAGAGTAAAAGTTATTTATATTGTTTCTCCCTCTAAAACCACCGTTCAATATTTCCATTTGAAATGTACCACTTAACTCATCTTTGATATTCATGCCATATATGGCTTTCTCTCTTACTTTGGTCATAAAATCCACTCCATCATTGGCAAACAAATCGATTACAGTTATACCACTGGATCCAAACTGAAATGAAGTACCTGAAAGCATAGGAATACCTGCATACCATTGATAATCAGCTTTAATTCCTGGATTTACCATCAAAGCTTGGGGGATTTCTATAAAATCGTAAAGCAATTGTTTATTTTGGGTATATAAAATATTACAGCCTAAAAGAATAGTTAAAAAAAGTAATTTCCCTATTCTCATTTTATTCTAATCCTAAATTTAGCACTGGACTTTAATGTTATCTTAGGGTTTGGAAGAGATGACACACTTATATTGTCGCCAATATTATTAATACTAACCCTAATAGTTGACGTATTTACAATTATATCCAAGCTACGACCAGCTCCACCATAAAAAACTTCTCGCTGTAAGACTGCTGTAGGTTCTGGATCCAGTAAAAAATGTTCACTATCCAAACTATTACTATCTTCATCCAAAAACTCAAATAAAATATCCAATTCTTTACTGGTTGTATTTTCCAGTCCATAAGTAATAGAACCTTCCAATACTCTTTCAGCAAAATAAGCTTCTTTAAATGCCTCAAAATTAAAGTCTGATGAAAATAAACTTGCATCAGAGACTGAATTGATTATACTTTCTGGTGATTCAACGTAAATAATACTAGATTCAATAGTTGGAGTAATGCTTAAATCATCAAACTGATCAAAGTTTTGGTCTTCAATACAGGAAACTGCCGACCATAGCAGAGTTAATCCAATAAAAAAATATTTGACCTTCCTTTTCATAGTGCTTATATAACAACTTAAAGAGTTGAAACCCTACTCTAACCTACTTATATAACTCTACAAAAAAGATTTTATTTCCCTTAATTCATAAATCATTTCACAATAATTGTGCTTGGCCTCTTTGTGCGCATTAAAATGCAAAGTATGGAACCCTGTTGCCTGAGCACCAAGGATATCTGCTTCTAAATTATCCCCGATCATAAGTGATTTTTCAGCATTTGCGCCCGTAGTTTTAAGGGCCAAATTAAAAATTATTGGGTTTGGTTTTTTTACTCCAGCCATTTCAGAATCTATAACGGTATCAAAGTAAGTATCAATATTAGCATTCTTCATTTTCTTCCCTTGTATTTCCTGAAATCCATTAGTAATGATATGAAGCCTATACTTTGGTTTTAAATATTCCAAAATCTCAAATGTACCATCAAACACATGGTTAAAGGAAGATAAATGTGCAATATATTCATCGGCCAATACATTAATATCATTATCTGAAACCGAATGATCAAGTGAATCAAAAGTTACTTTCAACCTCTGATATTGAAGCTCTTCTTTAGACACTTTATCTTCTCTGTACAACTTCCAGTATGCCAAATTGGTAGGCACATAAACTTTTAAAAAAGAGTCCAGACCTACATCAATCTTATTCTCCAATAAGATTTTTTCAAAAGTGAGTGCTGAGTTTTTTTCAAAATCCCACAATGTATGATCCAAATCAAAAAAAACATCAGTTATAATGTTTCTAAACATGATATTTTTGAATAACAGTGCTATATAATTTCAACCAATTCACTTTGTGCTCACCTCCCAATAGTTCGTTTGAAAAAATGACAACAAACTCACCGTCCACACCTTTTACCTGCCTATATAACTTATCTATTTTTTCAATAATTTCTTCTTCTTTTTTTAAAACTGTCAGGGCATAATCATGTATGGCAAACGGGTGCACTTTAATAGGCTGTTGCACTTCTAAGCTAATGTCATAAAAATAAAACGGAGTACATGTACCTGCTCTAAAACCAACTTCATGCGTGTAACCCATGGTAAAATCATCTGTAAATTCTACTTCCAAAAGATTGCGGTATGTTTCTGGAACATTTATTCGGTTATATCTGGTTCTAGAATAGGTCACTGGTCTATTGATTACATTAGCAAGTCTGTTTTTTTCTTCTTTTAACATGGTTAAATTATTAAAAGAACTGTATGATGCACACAAAGACACCTTGCTATAATCCGCAATGGACTTTATTAAGTACTTAAACTTATTATTGTTTGTAGATATGTTCTTATCATAAGTAGAATACGCTGCAAACTGAAAAAAGAACATGCTTTTAAAATTGTACTTTTTATGCATTTCTATCAATTGTGAGAAATTGTCATATGGATCTCGCCTCAACTTTAACCAAACTAGAATACGTTGTGCAAATCTTTTAAATCTAAGAGAACCCAAATCTAACAATAGACCAAACAAGCTTCTTACAAGCCCTCTGTTTGAGTAACAATGGGATGATGTAACATCTATAATTGATGTGTATTTATAATTGCGACGCCTATATACCAATTCTGGAAAACGTTCTTTTAAACTTTCTAATAATTTAAAAGCCCATATATCCACAACCGGTTGCTGTAAAAATCCATTTTTATGAGCAATACTTTCCGTTGCAGGGAATCTACCGTGTTCATCTTTTACATGGGGCAAATATTCCTCATACCTGCTCAATAAATAAAAACTGGCCGAAAATATATCAAAAGGAATATTGCTGCGCTCCCCTGTTTCAAAAAAACATGGCGTAGCATCCCAAAAAGACATTTTGATCTGAAGATCATTTATGCCCTGCTCAAATAAAAGGTCGTTGCTTCTTATAAAAAATTCATTCTGCAAAGGCTGTTTGGTATACGTTATTTTAGGCCCAGGATGTTTTATAAAATCTTCAATTTTGGTCGTATAGGCAACATCTATTCCCAAAATTCTTGTAAACATATGCTTCATTATATAGCTAAAGCGAGATGTTATTTTATGGGTATAAATAAGTACTATATGTTCTTTTTCCTCAACCTCCATTTAAAGTATGTTGTTGTCTGCAAAACTAAAGTATTCCTTTTGCGTAATGATTAAATGGTCTAAAACTTTTATATCCAAAGCTTCAGCTGCGTTTTTTAGTTTTGCAGTAATCGCCTTGTCTGCTATACTTGGTCTTGAAGTGCCTGATGGATGGTTGTGTGCCAATATTAAGCCAACCGCGCCCAATTCCAATGCTTGTTTAAGTACCAAACGCACATCTACCAAAGTACCTGTTATTCCGCCTTTGCTTAATTGGGATTTATGCATCACTTTGTTGGAATTATTTAAATAAACAATCCAAAATTCTTCATGGGGCAGTTCTCCTATCTGAGGCTGCAGTAATTCAAAAACATGTTTACTACTGGATATTTTGGTGATTTTTAAAGCATCCTCCCCTCTTCTCCTTCTTCCCATTTCCAACGCAGCTACAATGGTGACTGCTTTTGCCTCCCCTATTCCCTTAAATTGCATTAATTGATTTATGGAAAGTTTTCCCAATTCGTTTAAATTGTTGTTTACTGATGCCAAAATCTTTTTGGACAGTTCAACCGCGCTTTCATTTCTACTTCCCGAACCAATTAAAATAGCGATGAGTTCAGCATCAGATAAAATGGATTTTCCTTTTTGCACTAATTTTTCTCTGGGCTTGTCATCATCTGACCAGTTTTTTATAGAAAATGAAGTTGAAATTTCTTGCATTTGATAAAGATAACAAATGAGTTCAACCAAAAAAATATTGTAAATTTCAATATCAATTTTTTAACTGAAATAAAATGAAATCCATTTTTGAAGAATCTACCTATAATGAAATTTTAAATCGTTTTGATAAATTGAATTCTGGCTCTAAAAGAAGCTGGGGGAAAATGTCCGTAGGTCAAATGGCATGGCACTGTCAAGGTCCCATTGAACTTAGCATGGGAAAAACCACTATTAAAAAACCCAATTTTTTTATTGGGCTCCTAATGAAGAGTTTTAAAAAGTCTTTGTATGATGATAAGCAGTGGAAACATGGCATACTTACTGCAAAAGAATATAGAGCGAAATCCGATAAAGAGTTTTCTACTGAAAAAGAAAAATTGATGGCTTTGATCAATGAGCTACATAAAGAAAACCAGAAAGCACCATGGATAACACATCCTGTTTTTGGTGATTTTACTGCTGAACAATGGGGGCAATTAAATTATAAGCATTTGGATCATCATTTAAGGCAGTTTGGGGTATAGGCTAGTCTTATCTGACAAATATTCACTTTGTCAATTATCCATTAACACTTTTACCTCATCAAAATCCAGTCCTCCATAATTTCCAGAACTCATAAGTAACAGTGTGGCATTTTTGAAATCTTGACCAAACAAATTCTTTTTAAAACCTTCAGGATTGGTATAGATTTTTAAATCACTTCTATTAAAAGCTTCTGCTATTTGCTTTTCTGACACTTCATCCAATTGTTTGATCTTGACTGCATGTGGAGAATAAAAAACAATTGCTTCATCCGCATCATTCAAAGTACCATTATATTCCTTTAAAAACTCGGCATTAAGACTACTGTAGGTATGCAACTCCAAACAGGCAATCAATTTTCTGTTGGGATATTGCTCTTTTACCGCCTTTGTTGTTGCAGCCACTTTACTGGGCGAATGTGCAAAATCCTTATAGGCTACACTAGTTGGGCCTTCAGCTATTTTTTCCAATCTTTTTGATGCCCCTTTAAACGTTCCTATTGCTTCATAAAAATCATTTTCATCTACGCCCATATTTTGGCAAATCCATTTGGCACCCGCTAGATTACTCAAATTATGCTTTCCAAAAACCTCAATGGGCATTGGCCCTTCTGGAGTTTCTAATAATGTCTGTCCATTTTCAACTGAATATTCTGGTGTTGTATAGACCAATTTCCGAATAGCATTTTCCGATGCCTCCACTACCCTTTTCACCTCAACATCCTCTTCATTATAGGTAATGCTTCCTCCTTTAACAATACTATCCACAAAAATTTGAAACTGTTCCACATAATTCTCAAAAGTGGGAAACACATTGATATGGTCCCATGCAATACCGCTCAATAGGGCAATGTTGGGTTTGTACAAATGAAACTTTGGTCGCCTGTCTATTGGCGATGACAAATATTCATCGCCCTCTAAAACAATAAAATCATTCTCTTCAGTAAGGTGCACCATACGGTCAAAACCATCCAATTGCGCCCCTACCATATAATCCACTTTTATATCATGATAGTTGAGCACATGTAAAATCATGGAAGTAATGGTTGTTTTTCCATGGCTACCACCAATGACCACTCGGGTTTTGTTTTTGGATTGCTCGTACAAAAATTCTGGATAAGAATAAATCTTTAATCCCAACTCTTGGGCTTTCTGTAATTCTGGATTATCAGCTTTGGCATGCATTCCCAAAACAACAGCATCCAAATCATTGTGTAATTTTTCTGGAAACCATCCAAATTCTTCTGGTAAAAGTCCTTTAGCCAGTAAACGCCCTTTTGATGGTTCAAAAATAACATCATCACTACCAGAAATGGTATAGCCTTTATGGTGAAGCGCCAAAGCCAAATTATGCATGGCACTACCTCCTATGGCGATAAAATGAATTTTCATTCTTTTTGAATTTTAAAGGGTAAAGATAGGGATTGGAAAAACCTTTCCCAATGAAAGTAATAACTCAAATTATTTAATATATTTATTTGATTAAAAAACATACCTAATGAATCTCAACCTATCTAACATCACTCCAAAAGAAATAATCTCTGGATACCATGCTAAAATGGTGCGTGTCAAAAACATGAGTATAGCCTTTGGGACGTAGAAAAAGATGCCGTAATACCTCCCCATTCCCACATGCACGAACAAATAATGCATGTTCTTGAGGGTACGTTTGAGTTTACCTTGGACGGAGAAACAAAAATCTATGAACATGGAGACTTGGTAATCATCCCCCCTCATACAGTTCATGGCGGAAAGGCTTTGACTGCTTGCAGATTATTGGATGTTTTTAGTCCGGTCAAGGAAGAGTATAAATAACCTCTCGACTCCGATCGAGATGACAAAAGGAAATTATGAACATATCACTCAAAGGAAAAAAAGCACTGGTTGGCGGTAGTAGCCGAGGTATTGGCAAAGCCATTGCCCAACAATTGGCAGAAAGTGGCGCTAGTGTTACCCTTATGGCTAGAAGCGAGGATAAATTAAAGCGGATTGTTAATGAACTTCCTACTGATGAGGGGCAAAAACACCAATATCTTCTGGTAGATTTCACTAATTATGAAAAATATAAAAGTGTGATTTTTGACTACTTTAAAAACAATGCTATAGACATATTGGTCAATAATACGCAAGGTCCAAATGCGGGGAGTGCTTTAGAGAAAAAAGTGGACGATTACCAAAATGCGTTTGACCTACTTTTTAAATCAGTGGTTTTCACTACAGAGCTCGCCTTGGAACATATGATAAAAAACAAATGGGGACGTATTATCAATGTGGCATCGGTTTCTGTAAAAGAACCGCTTTCCTATTTGGCATTGTCCAATACCATTCGTGCCGCAGTGGTCACTTGGGCAAAATCTTTAGCTACAGACGTTGCACAATATCAGATTACCATCAACAATGTGTTAACAGGATATTTTGATACTCAACGTATCCATGACCTTAACCAGACCAAGGCCAAACAACTGGGAATTTCCGTTGAAGAAGTAAAATCCAATATGGAAGCACAAGTGCCTGTAAAACGTATTGGCAAACCTGAAGAATATGGGTTTTTAGTCACCTTTTTAGCATCAGAAAAAGCGGCTTATATTACTGGTACCAATATTCCTATTGATGGTGGACTCTTAAAATCACTTTAAAAACATATTAAGCGTACATTAAATTTTGCTTAATCAATTTTAAACAATTTTCTTATCTAACAACATATTCCATACCTTGGCAAAACCAATTCATCAACATGAAAACCAATCTTAAAATTCTTCTAACAATTCTAATAGTATCCACTTTCCATTCTTTTGGACAAACCACTTCTGCCATGTCTTATAATATTAGATATGACAATCCCAAGGATGGAGAAAATTGGTGGGAAAAACGTAAAGATGCTGTTGTGGGATTGATTAACACCTATCACCCAGAAATTTTTGGAATACAGGAAGGAATGCACCACCAAGTACAGTATTTGGATAGTTCTTTGACCCAATATAATTATATAGGCGTTGGTAGAGATGACGGCAAGACCAAAGGGGAATACAGCGCCTTGTTTTATGACGCCACTAAGTATAAAGTATCCAAAAAATCCACTTTTTGGCTATCTGAACAAAGTAATAAAATCTCTGTTGGCTGGGATGCATCCATGGAAAGAATATGTACTTACGGATTGTTTAAACATAAAGAATCGGGGAACAAAATATGGGTATTCAACACCCATTATGACCATATAGGAGTCAAGGCCAGAGAAATGTCCTCTAAACTCATTCTTTCTAAAATAAAGAAATTAAATAAAGCTGGTTATCCTGTAATCTTTATGGGAGATTTAAATAGTAAGCCAGAAAGCAACCCTATACAAACACTTACCTCTAAATTAGGTGATACTTTCAGTTTATCTACACAAGAACACGAAGGCCCTATAGGCACTTTTAATGGTTTTGACCCATCAACACCATTGGACAATAGAATAGATTATGTGTTTGTAAAAGGTATTCCCGTCACCTCTCATGTACATATCAATGATAAAAGAACAGACGGTTTCTTTATTTCTGACCATCTACCCGTACTAGTAACATTACAGTTTTAAAATCAGAATGATTTTATTGCTTTCTGCTCTTTTAGAGCTTGTTTAAATTCAGGCTTTTTTAGCAATGCCTTATGAATCCATTTTTCGGCCAGTAGCTTATATTTCATTTTTACGATGTAAACGCGCCATACGATAATAGGCCCACTCCAATGGCACGCCATCAATCAATGAGAAATTATCTATATATTTCTGCATATGTGTTATCCCTTTCTCCAATTGCAACCCATAATCCCCACAAACTTTTCCTATTTGATAGTTTAATTGATTGCGTTCAATTTCTTTAAGTCCATCTAAATACCCCAAGGCTTTTATATAATTTTCTTTGGCTTTTATAGCTTCATCATCATACTCATATAGATAGCCCAAAGTCAATAACGGATCAAGACCAATTGTTGTGTTTAAGCAAATATTCTAGTTAGTCTAAAGAG
>CAYNLI010000056.1:0-18192 GCA_964398035.1 uncultured Flavobacteriaceae bacterium
TAATTCTTTCTCATATTATAAATGATATAGAGTTTTATACACTTTATGGTCATTTGTCCTTGGAGTCCTTGGACGGTCTATATATAGGTAAGGAATTCTCTTCTGGGCAAGCATTTGCTTTTTTGGGTGCTTCAGAAGTGAATGTAAACTATGCTCCCCACCTCCATTTTCAGCTTATTAAGAATATTGGAACCTTTAAAGGTAACTATATTGGGGTTTGTACTACAAAAGATAAGGAATACTAAACTGATAACTGTCAGAATCCAGAGCTTCTTCTGAAAGTATAATTCTTTTTTACCGATTAAAAACATCTCAGGCCGTTGAGTGGTTTTCTAGCAAGGAATCGTTCATCTAGCATTTTATGCACTTTAACCAATAAACGGTCAGATACCTAAAAATAAGGGGTTTTCAGCGATTTATGGCGAGCTCAGCTTCCATGTGGCGTTAAATTTATATAACAAAACAAAACGTCATGAAAACTATTTTAACTTTAATTTTTGTTCTTTTTATCGGAGTGGCTGCACAGGCACAAGATGCTAAAAACGAAACTAAGGTTGATACAGTAGAAATGACAGTAGCCATTTCTGAAGCTAACGAAAATTCAGTTGCACGTTTGTACAAGTTCAAAAATTCAAAAATTAAAAAGGCTTTGTCTTTTACTACTAAGGCTAACAAAACTAAATTGGCTTAATTAAATTTATTTCTTTTCAGGGTTATACTACTTGCTTAAAATTCTAAAATTATGATACAGTGGAAATTATTGAAATGGATATTGTTTTGGATACTGGCACTACCGATAGTATTTATGGTAAATTATTTGAGACAATCATGGACAACTAAGCTAGCTGTTTATACTAAACAAGTTCAAAAGTAAAAAAAAGTTATCTTTTATGCCGTGGCTAATAAAGCTGAACAGGCTTAATTTAAAGTCATCAATAAATTAAAGCAATTGATGTACTTCTTTTTTCATTCAAAACATACTATCAAATTCATTTCGCCTTTTTTCAAATTTCTTAAGTTTGGCTTAGACCATTTTCGTTAATCGAGCTGAGTATTTTTATAATAAACAATATCCTCTTCTTAAATTAAAAACAACTTGTTATAGTCTTATATATATAGTATCGATATATTTATTTTCAAATAATTTCTTAATTCTATAGCTTTTATCTTCTCTACATATCGATTAACGACACAAAGCATCGGTTACGTGATTTAGGGTTTTGGTGCGTTCACCGAGCATTTTTTGCACTTTAACCGATAATCGGACAGATACCGAGTAATAAGGGGTTTTCAGCGATTCACAACGGGTCAGGATACACTATCTAGCGTTCTAATAGTGTAACAAACCCAATATCATGAAAACCATTATAACTTTAATTTTTGTTCTTTTTATCGGAGTGACTGCTCAGGCACAAGATGCTAAGAATGAAACTAAGGTTGATACGGTAGAAATCACAGTAGAGGTTTCTGAAGCTAACGAAAATTCTGTTGCACGTTTGTACAAGTTTAAAAATTCTAAAATTAAAAAGGCTTTATCTTTTACTACTAAGGCTAACAAATCTAAATTGTCTTAATAGGATATCACTTGAATGTATACTTAATCAATTGATTCATTCCCCTTGTTACTTTTTAAGTTTAGTATGCCCCAGATCATAAGTATTATCTCTAGAATTAAAGCAATAGTGAATTGTTCAGAGATACCATCAAATGTGGAACTTATTGTTCTCCCAAATGCCAGGCCTCCCATAAAGATCACATTTGTAAGTGTTGCCGTTCGCCAATGAGTAGGCTTAATGATTCCCATCACCCAAAATATTCCCAACCCTAGGTACAACCCCATTATTGCTCTTAGCATATTTTTCAATTCCAGAGATTCAACCTTGAAGTCAAATACCACTGGCATAATCTTACTTGGATAAACTCCGTATATCAATCCAACAACTATTACTATACATGCTGATATGCCTAAATGTAGATTTATACTATTCAGAACCTTAAGCGGTCTTGCTTTATTTGACATTTTTCTTATGTTTTGATTTTAAAACAATCCCTTTTAAGAATAATCTTTTCTATTATGTAGGGTAGCATTCCATTTTAATGTTCCTATTTCTTAAACATAACATGCTATATCTATATAAGTACAACTCATATCTCATGTTTGTTTCAGGATAATTTCCCATTTTGACTCTTTTTATGTTCTCTACATATCGATTAACGACACAAAGTATCGGTTACGTGATTTAGGGTTTTGGTGCATTCACCGAGCATTTTTTGCACTTTAACCGATAATCGGACAGATACCGAGTAATAAGGGGTTTTCAGCGATTCACAACGGGTCAGGATACACTATCTAGCGTTCTAATAGTGTAACAAACCCAATATCATGAAAACCATTATAACTTTAATTTTTGTTCTTTTTATCGGAGTGACTGCTCAGGCACAAGATGCTAAGAATGAAACTAAGGTTGATACGGTAGAAATCACAGTAGAGGTTTCTGAAGCTAACGAAAATTCTGTTGCACGTTTGTACAAGTTTAAAAATTCTAAAATTAAAAAGGCTTTATCTTTTACTACTAAGGCTAACAAATCTAAATTGTCTTAATATGATGTTCACTCTTTTATTCCCGGTTGTAGTATTTTATAGTTTAGTTTTTGTTTTTCCGAAGCTACCATTTCCTTTACGTCTTGCAACAATTGTTTTGCGTCGTAGATAATACCGTCTTTAATGGTATAGCTTATACCGCCAACACGGACAACTTCATTGTCCTCGGTTAATTTTATTGCGCCAGTTCCATACAATACCTTTAGGTTTTTTAATGGGTTCTCGGCCACAATGACAAAATCTGCCAATTTACCAACTTCCACGGTTCCAATTTTATCATCCATTCCCAAAATTTCAGCACCGTTTAAAGTAGAAGAACGTATGACCTCTAACGGGTGAAAGCCAGCTTCTCTTAACAATTCCATTTCACGGATATAGGCAAAACCATACAATTGGAATATAAATCCAGAATCTGAGCCTGTGGTCACACGCCCTCCACGGTTTTTATATTCGTTGATAAAGGTCATCCATAACCTATAATTTTCTTTCCAAACCACTTCTTGCTCTGTTCCCCAATCATGCCAATAAGAACCATGTGATATTTTGCTGGGTTGGTAGAATTCCCATAAGGACGGCAATGTATAGTCTTCATGCCATTCGGCTCTTCTTGCCCGTTGCAAATCCCTATTTGCATCATATATGTTAAAAGTAGGGTCTATGGTAAAGTCCAAGCTTATCAATTCATCCATTATTTTGTTCCAATGTTCAGAATAGGGTTTGGCAGCTTGCTTCCATAATTTTCCTGCCTCTTCAAACCGATGCTGTTCATTCTGGTAGTTATAGTCCAAGGGGTAGTTCTGTACCGTTCTGTCTTCAAATAAGGCTTCTGGTAGTCCGTACCAATGTTCCATGGAAGTTAGACCGGCTCTGGCGGAATGCAATACATTCCATCTGGCAACACCTAGTTGCGCATGGTGGGAGGCAGAACCAAGTCCCAATTTTTTGTTCTCATCTAATGCTGCAGCCATAATATCAGGTGCTGCACCAAAAAACTTAATACCATCCGCACCTTTTTCAGCATTTGCCCTTACCCATTTTCTTGCCTGTTCAGGAGTACTTATAGGAGCATCGTTCAGCGGATTGATATTTTTTGTTTTTTGCCCAAAAACAGTATATGTAAAAATCCTTGGAGCTATGATCTCATTTTTACTGCTTTTCTTTTTTAAATCCAAGGACCAATCAATACCCCTGCCACCAACTTCTCTTACCGTAGTGACCCCGTGTGCCATCCATAGTTTAAAAACATATTCTGGTTCTGCTCCTTGTGCAGCACCGCCAATATGGGTGTGTACATCCACAAAACCGGGCATAAGGTACATGCCTTCACAATCCAATTCCTTTCCGCCAGATTTAAGTTGTGGTCTTTTGGATTCGTCAATTTTAACTCCAGGATTGCCAACTACCTGAATCTTTACAATTTTGTTGTGCTCTACTACAATATCAACAGGGCCTCTTGGTGGGGCTCCATCGCCATTAATGAGCGTAACGCCACGGATTATCAATTGAGAAAAAGGACCTTCACTTCTGTTGTCCTGCCCTTTTAGAGAAAAGCTCCACGACAATAGCAGAATTAAAATGGATATCAATTTTGTTTTCATGGTAAATATATTTAGTTGGGTACTCTTATTTTATCTCCCAAAAAGATAGCATTTAGGAACAAACGGTTGGTGCCGTACCAAGAACCCCTAAAGTTAGGGTTGTCAGCAAACAGGATTACTCTTCCTTTACCTACAGGACTTACAATAAGTGATGCCGATGGTTTAAGGAACTCATCCATGTTTTTATTCGTGATAAAGCCATCAATATGAGGGTTGGCAGCATATTTTGCCACAGTTGCATATTCATTTTTGCTAGGGGACAGCCAAATTGTATTGTTTTTATAGATTGGGATAGTGGCATCATGATACCCAAAGGCAAGAGGATGGGTGATATCCAAATCGACCTTTAAAATAACCCCGCCAACACTTTCTTTGCCAATATTTTCATTTGCATCTACATAAGGTTTACGAATAGTTGCTTTGGTGGAATCTTTTTCCTTTTTGGTAAGTTTCTCTTTGACCAATTCTTTATTTATGACCCACTTGGAAGCTGAACCAATGGTAATGAGTGTATTTCCCTTACGAACCCAATCCTTTATTTTGTCTTGTTGTTTTTTGGTGAAACTATATCGCCCTGAAACCATTACAAGGGTATTGTATTTATCAAAATCTACACGGTTAAAATTTCGCATAGGAATTTTAGTAATGGGCATATGCATTCTGGTATCCAACAAATGCCAAACTTCACCAGCTTCATAGGAACGAACTCCATTGCCTATTAACATGGCAGCTTTAGGTTTGGTCACTGGTTGTATGGACCTGCTTCCCAAATCAATTCCTTTTACATTGTACCCTGTTTCCAAGGCATACATGGGAACTTGGTATTTTTTCTGTGCAGATGCCAGTAACGTATGAATGGCTTCAGCACTTTTCTTTTGAAGGCTTACTGGTAACACCAAGGCACCATAGTTGAAGGATTTTGAAGTGCTTCCAATTTTTGCGGTAAAAGGTTTAAAAGAAGAAGACAGGACTAATCCTTTTGATTGTAGTTCATATAGCACTGCTGGGGCATTATAGTCGTCCCAATCAATGATATAGGCATAATCTGATTTTTGTACAGGGGAAATTGTTACTAGGTTGTCTGTAGACTCTATTTTATCACCTGTGTTCAATGAATTGACCGTTTTATACTTCATATTATAGAAATTGGCCACAGACCATGAAGAAGCATCATAATACACACTATCTTGATATTTTTTATAAGTTTCAAACATAGTTTGCACCATTCTGTATTGTGGTTGTTTGGTGGGTACTACAAATGAGTTTCCAGATTTGTATACATCAATTTTATGTAACAATAACTTATCAATAAAAGCTTTTACTCTATTGGCGTCATAATTATCTCCAAATTCATATCCCTTTATTTTGCTTTTAGTAGCATTGGTCAATGCGCTTTTAAAGAATTTTTGCTGGTATTTATAAAGATATTCTTTGTTCTCTACAGCTGCTTTAATAGTGGTAATACTAGAAGTGTACTGGTTGCGAATGGTAAAAGGAAAAGTGATTTCCCCAAAAGCCGTGGTTTGTTTATGGCCTCTGGAACTGGCTTGTTCAAACAAAATGGCAAGACCACCCTGTAAATCTGGATAAGAAGAACCATACCCAGGATAGGTGCCGTCAAAAACCTCTTTGGTAAAATAGAAAGAGCCAATACTATCTAATGCCTTGGCATAATAATTTCCAAAAAGAGTGTTGAGGTCTTCATAGTTTTCTTTTGGCATAATTGGGTTTAAAGAGGCATTGGTCTTCATAGGCTCAAAAAAATAGGTGCTCTGGCTACCCATTTCATGGAAATCTGTCACTACATTGGGGTACCATTCATGATACCATGCCAATTTCCCTCTACTTTCTGGATTAATGCCCAAGAGCCAATCTCGGTTTAAATCGAACCAGTAATGGTTAGTACGCCCCATGGGCCAGTATTCGTTGTGTTCAGCATCCTGTGGGTCTGCTACTAAAGGATTGCCTTGATACATGTTTGCCCATTGGGTATGGCGATCCCTACCATCAGGATTAATAGTGGGGTCGATAAAAATTACACCATTGCTCAAATATTTTGTTATTTCTGGATTGTTGGATGCTACAAGTGTATAGGCGGTCAACAAAGCTGCTTCTGAACTGGATGGCTCATTACCGTGCACATTGTATGCTAAATTGATAAAAACTGGTACATCAGCATGGTTGGTCACATTTAAACTGGGGTCTGTGAAAGCCAAATGCTGTTGTTTAATATTATCTAGATTGGATAGGTTTTGTGGTGTGGTAATTGTTAAAATGACCAATTTTCTCCCTTCATGGGTTTTGCCATATTCATATATGGATGCCCTGTCAGAAACTTCGGCCAATTTTTCCAAGTATGCTACAATTAAATCATGCCTTGTATGGCGTTCCCCAATACCATAACCCAAAAACTGTTCTGGTGATGGAATATCTTGATTAAAAGGGTGGAATTTTTTAAAAAAATAGTCTTGACTGTAAAGGGATGTACCCATTAACAACGCCAACAGGAGTAGTTTTTTCAGCATTATAATATTCTTTTGAATTAGCTGAAATAAATATAGGAATAATCAATTGGTATTAAACCTTTTTGACAAAGAAATGCAATTAACTGCAATGCTGATTTCTTAATTTATGAAGTTGAAGGAAAATGTTCGCTAATTTCTTTGAAATTTATAATATAGTGGGTGCCTTTATTTGAAAAATCCCTTATTATAGCACCTCTGAGTTGTCTTGTTAAATTATTGATGAGCTTTAATCCAAGCGACTTGGTATTTCCATGATTTACATTATCTGAATAACCAATTCCGTTGTCTCCAATTTTTAGGATACAGTTTTCATCGCTGCTCTTTTTTAGGTTGATGTATATTTCACCCGCATCATCTCCTTTTATACCATATTTAAGTGCATTGGTAATGATTTCATTTATTAATAAACCTAACGGAATGGACGTATTTATATCCAAATTCACGTCGTATATATCCACATTCAGTTTTATATTGCTATTATTCCCTTTTAATGAACGTATTAAATATTCACAAAGCTCTATTACGTAAGATTTATAGTCAATTTTGGAAATATCGTCACGCATATAGAGCATCTCATGTATCATTGCCATAGAAATAACACGATTTTGACTACTCTTAATAAGGGTTTTCATTTTTTTGTCTTGAATACTGTTGGACTGTAGACTCAATAAACTAGATATAGTCTGTAGATTATTTTTGACCCTATGGTGTATTTCTTTTAATAATGTTTCTTTTTCGTTGATTTGTGCTACTATTTCTCTTTTGGATTTATATAAGTTATGGTGAACCCTTAAAAGATGTTTGCCCACAACACCACCCAATATAAAGACACAGAATAAGATGCTCAATAGACTGAACAAGCTTTGGGATTCAACAGGCACAACGTTGGGAATAAAATTGTATTTGGGAAGTCCCTGTATATATATAAGTACTATGATAACTAAGTTGAGGTATAAGTACATTTTGCCATACACACGTGTGGTTGCATATCCAGAAAATACAATAAGAGCCAATACAAAGATAAATGGACTGTTGATGCCACCACTGAATAGAGTAATGGTAGTGGCTCCTATCATTGCAAGAGAAGAGGTGGCAATATAAGTTGCATATAAACTTATGTGATATTTATGACCTAGATTGGCTATCAGGTTCAGTATGCCAAATGCCAAGAAAACCCATGGTATTACTCTTTGAATATCTAAAATATTGATGCATACCAAAAAAAATAATAAAGAAAAAAGAGAAGAAAAATAGTTTACTTTAAGTGCTAAACGGGTTTTGTCTTTTAAACGTTCTTGATCCAAGATGGTTTTTTGCATAGTGTAGTTAGCATTTGTTCTTAAACCAAGGGGGATGGACCATTAATATGGCGGCTTAATTTCAAAAATTGAATAAACGGTTTTTTTGTAAAGCTAATACGTTTTAAGGTATAAACAAAAAACGGCAACTCAATTTAATTTGATGCCGTTTTTTATTAAGTAATAAATGGTGTAAGATTTATGGTTAACTTTCAATCAATACCCATTCTCCTTTATTTATAAGGGGTTCAGCTTGTTTATATTTTACAGTTTTGCTTTCTCCGGACATTACATTCTTTATGGTAACCCTTTCATTTCTGCCGATTTTTGGTCTTTCTCTTACAATAGTTTCTGTAATAGGTGGTCTACCACTTTGATTTTGTCCAACCGCTCTATTTTGTGCAGCTAGTTCATCACTATTAGGAATTTCCTCTTTAGAGGTCTGTAATTTTTCTTTTGACCTACTTACAGTTTTTGCTTCATGAATATCAGTTGTGTTTTCTGAAGGCAATTCTCCTTTGAACAAGAAAGAAATAACCTCTTTGTTTATTTTGTCCATTATGCTCTTGAAAAGTTCAAAAGCCTCAAATTTGTAGATTAATAATGGGTCTTTTTGTTCATGGACAGCCAATTGAACCGATTGCTTTAGTTCATCCATTTTACGTAAATGGGTTTTCCATGAATCATCAATAATGGCCAAAGTGATATTCTTTTCAAAATCAGTCACCAATTGTTTTCCATTACTTTCATAAGCTTCCTTAAGGTTGGTCACTACATTTAAGGATTTTATACCATCAGTAAAAGGAACAACAATACGCTCAAACTTATTGGCACTATCTTCATATACCTTTTTTATTACAGGAAACGCTGCGGCAGCACTACGCTCCATTTTATCTTGATAATGCTTGTAAGTATTTGAGTATAATTCATTTGCTATTTCTTGAACCCCCAACTTGGTGAAATCATCTTCTGATATTGGAGATGTAATGGAGAAATACTTAATAAGTTCAAACTCAAAATTCTTGTAATCGTTTGCGGATTTGTTGGTGTCAACAATTACCTCACAGGTGTCATAGATCATGTTGGCAATATCGACCTTAAGCCGTTCTCCCTGTATGGCGTGGCGTCTACGTTTGTATACTACTTCACGTTGTGCGTTCATAACATCATCATACTCCAACAAACGCTTACGAACTCCAAAGTTGTTTTCCTCTACTTTTTTCTGGGCACGTTCTATGGATTTGGTCATCATGGAATGTTGAATGACTTCGCCTTCTTCCAAGCCCATTCTATCCATCATCTTGGCAACCTTATCTGATCCAAACAAACGCATTAGGTTATCTTCCAACGAAACATAGAATTGTGAGCTTCCTGGATCTCCCTGTCTACCAGAACGGCCTCTTAACTGCCTGTCAACTCTTCTAGAATCATGCCTTTCTGTACCAACAATGGCAAGGCCACCGGCTTTTTTAACGGCATCTATCAACTTAATATCTGTTCCCCTACCGGCCATGTTGGTCGCTATGGTAACAATACCCGCATTACCAGCTTCTGCGACAATATCTGCTTCTTTTTTATGAAGCTTGGCATTTAAGACATTGTGTGGAACTTTACGAATACTCAACATTCTGGAAAGTAGCTCAGAAATCTCAACTGAAGTAGTACCTATCAATACAGGTCTTCCTGACTCTGATAGTATGGTTACTTCATCTATAATGGCATTGTACTTTTCCCTTTTTGTCTTATATATTAAATCTTGTCTGTCATCTCTAATAATAGGTCTGTTGGTTGGAATTTCCACAACATCCAACTTATAGATTTCCCAAAATTCACCAGCTTCGGTAACAGCAGTACCCGTCATCCCTGATAATTTTTGGTACATCCTAAAATAATTCTGCAGGGTAACTGTTGCAAAGGTTTGGGTCAAGGCTTCAATCTTTACATTTTCCTTGGCTTCTATGGCTTGGTGCAATCCATCTGAATATCTACGGCCATCCATGATACGCCCAGTTTGCTCATCTACAATCATTACCTTATTGTCCATCACAACATACTCCACATCTTTTTCAAAAAGAGTGTATGCTTTCAACAACTGGCTCATGGTATGGATACGCTCACTTTTAATGGCGAAATTCTTAAAAAGTTCGTCTTTGAGCTCTGCCTCTTTTTCTATTTCAAGATTTTGGTTTTCTATTTCTGCAATTTCACCACCAATATCAGGCATTACAAAGAAATCCTTGTCCTGTTCCCCAGAAATATAATCAACGCCTTTATCTGTAAGCTCTATCTGATTGTTTTTTTCATCTATCACAAACAATAGTTCTTCATCTACCTTGGGCATTTCCCTATTGTTGTCCTGCATATAAAAGTTTTCTGTCTTTTGTAGCAGTTGCTTTACGCCTTCTTCACTTAAAAATTTTATAAGCGCTTTATTCTTGGGCAAACCTCTATGAACTCTAAGCAATAGAAAACCACCTTCTTTAGTATCTCCTGATGCAATCAGTTTTTTAGCTTCGGCCAAGACTCCTGTCAAAAATTGACGTTGTTTATGTACAATTTCACCAACCTTGGGTTTTAACTCATTAAATTCATGACGGTCTCCTTCAGGTACTGGCCCAGAAATAATCAATGGGGTACGGGCATCATCAATTAAAACTGAATCTACTTCATCCACAATGGCATAATGATGTGGACGTTGCACCAAATCACTGGGCGTATGTGCCATATTATCCCTTAGATAATCAAAACCAAATTCATTATTGGTGCCATATGTGATATCCGCATTGTATGCAGCTCTTCTTCCTTCAGAATTGGGTTTGTGCTTATCAATACAGTCTACAGAAAGTCCGTGGAACTCAAACATTGGAGCCATCCATGCACTATCTCTTTTTGCCAAGTAATCATTTACGGTTACCAAATGTGTTCCGTTGCCAGTAAGGGCATTCAAATACATGGGTAAAGTTGCTACAAGGGTTTTTCCTTCACCTGTATGCATTTCTGCAATTTTTCCTTGGTGTAAGGAAATGCCTCCTATTAACTGCACGTCATAATGGACCATATCCCAAGTCACCTCTTTACCAGCGGCGTTCCAAGAGTTTTTCCATATGGCGTTGTCACCGTCCAAGGTTACATAATCTGCTGTGCTAGAAAGTGACCTGTCAAATTCTGTAGCAGTAACAGAGAGGGTTTCGTTGTTCACAAAACGTTTGGCAGTTTCTTTGACCACAGCAAAGGCCTCTGGTAATATTTCGTCCAACGTTTCTTGGGAACATTTATAGATTTCTTCCTTTAAATTGTCTATTTCTGTGTAGAGATCTTCATTCTTATCAATATCAGTAGAGGCTTTTGCTTCTTCATTTAATTGATCTATCTTTTGGGTAATGTCCTTATGACTTTCTTTTATGTGTAGTTTAAAGTCAATTGTCTTTTGCCTTAACGCATCATGACTCAACTCTTCCAACTCTTTTTCAAAGGATCTTATTTTGTCAACTAAGGGCTGTAATTCCTTTACATCTTTCTGTGATTTATCACCAACAAAAACCTTTAGTACAGAATTTAAAAAATTCATAATTATAATCTATTTTTTAAAAAATTGAACAAGATTAAATTGCCCAATTTTATGTATTGTTAAGATGCCATTAAAGTTATGGCGATTCTTGTTTTATTGCAAAAGGTATTCCAGTTTAATTGTAGGCATAAATTTCTGCCATGCTGTCAAAATTACATAAAAAAAAAGCCTCAATTGAGACTTTTTTAGTGTATTTCGGTATATAATAGTGTTATTAATACTCGTCCTCGTTCCAGAGGTAATCCTCTTCTGTGGGATAATCTGGCCATATCTCTCCGATAGACTCATAGACTTCTCCGCCTTCTTCCTCCATGGATTGTAAATTTTCTACAACTTCCAAGGGAGCTCCAGTTCTAATGGAATAATCAATTAATTCGTCTTTTGTGGCTGGCCACGGTGCATCACTTAAATAAGATGCTAATTCTAAAGTCCAATACATTGTACTAGTTTAATTTTGAAATTTTTGCAAATGTAAATTTTAAAAGGTAATAGCCAAGTTATTTTACAACTATTTTTGACTATTCTATAAATTTATTTTGCTTTAATAGTTTGATAACGAAGAAATCACGGATTTATTAGTGTTTTTTACTGGGAATCCAATTAATTTCTTTCACTTTTAAATCTTTGGATAATTTCCGTGCCAAGACAAAAAGGTAATCGGAAAGCCTGTTAATATAGGCAATAACATTATCCTCAAAAGGATTTTTTTTATATAAATGGACTGCCTGCCGTTCTGCTCTTCTACAAACTGTACGGGCAATATGACAGTATGACACCGTTTGGTGGCCTCCAGGGAGTATAAAATGAGTCATTTTGGG
This sequence comes from uncultured Flavobacteriaceae bacterium, assembly GCA_964398035.1. Taxonomy (GTDB): domain Bacteria; phylum Bacteroidota; class Bacteroidia; order Flavobacteriales; family Flavobacteriaceae; genus Saonia. The sequence continues at coordinate 12,410 of CAYNLI010000056.1, forward strand.
CAGAAACTCATTCATGGTGTCAATTTCTTTTTCCAGTAAATCAATATCCGTTTGGTCTATTTCGGAAATATTTAAACGTTTTTCTCCATTTTTTAAGACTGCCTTTTTAGGGTCAGTAGCCAAAATTGCCCCAATTGTAAAAAGTTTAACTTGTATTATGGTCAGTATTTCTTGGGTATGTGTATCTATTTCTTGATCACGGATAAGTCCTAACCATGAGTTTAGTTCATCAATGGTTCCATAAGCATCAATCCTAATATGATGTTTTGCAACACGGGTGCCACCAAATAGGGAAGTAGTGCCTTTATCTCCAGTTTTGGTATAGATTTTCATTTTTTGGCGATTAAATTCTTGGATTGTTATATTAATTTGATGGTTGAAAGAAAAAGTCAATTTTGTATTTTCTTTACTATCAATGTTTATTCACGTTTATGTTTCCCATCCATAAATTTTCTGGACTTTCTTTCTTTTTTTCTGCCGCCGCCCATTTTAATGATAACATAAATAATGGCAAGTACTCCCAACGCAATATAAATAGAATATTTACTCATAAGAATGATATTTTATTCCCACTTAGTGGGTTTATTACCCCGACGCTGGCGTCGAATATAAAATTTATCTTAAATTCAAGACTCTTGGGTCTGCCACAAGGGTATTGATTATACTAAATGTACAGCATTATATCCGAATCTTAAAATGCTCTCTTGCCTGTTTCTTTCTAAAAAATACTGCTCCACAATAAAACATATCAATTGTAATTATAACCTGTTCAGTGTTTTTTATACGCTCCCATGCAGCTGTGTTTTTAGAAGAATGATGAATATCGTTTATAATGATCATAGTGTTATTTTGAATGTTGATTAAATTTAATGTAGCATTAATAGGCGTATCAAAATAAATAATATCAAAGGTTTTTTTGTCAAAATGAATATGTGGAAAATGAGAGGTAATTGAATTTTTAATATTTTCATCATTTTTATGAATGAAGACATTTTTTATCTCAAAATAGGCAATGCTTTTTAATAGAATATTTAAAGTCTTAGTGTTGGGGTATTTTTTTTTGGAGTACAGGCATTTAGTTACATAATCATAAACAAATGGAGAATGTACACCATGTTGGTTAGTGGAGGTGAACAAGAATTTTAGATATGCAATAAATGGGTACATAGCATATAATTAGCTTTCCATGAGGGCAGAAAGCTCAAACCATCTCTCAGTTTTCGCTTCTATATTGTTTTTAATTTTCTTTAGCTCTATGGATAATTTGTCAATTTCTTCACCAGAGAGTGAGCCATCAGAAAATTTGTTTTGGACTGTTATTTTCTCTTCTTCTAGTTTCTGAATGTCTTTTTCCAATTTATTGAATTCTTTCTGGTCATTATATGAAAGCTTTTTGGTTTTGCCTTCATTTTTCCATGTGTTTTTAACAGGTTCGCTTTCTACGGGTTTATCTTCTACATGTTTATTTTTTTTTACTCGTTTTTCCTGTACAACACTATCCTCATAAATCCTGTAATCTGAATAGTTTCCAGGAAAATCCTCAATAACCCCATTGCCTCTAAAAATAAAAAGGTGGTCTACAATTTTATCCATAAAATAACGATCATGAGAAACAACAATAAGACAACCTGGAAAATCCAATAGAAAGCTTTCAAGAACATTGAGTGTTACAATGTCCAAGTCGTTTGTTGGCTCATCCAGAATTAAAAAGTTAGGGTTTTGGATGAGAACGGTACAGAGATAAAGACGTTTGCGTTCACCACCACTTAGTTTTTCAACAAAATCATATTGTTTTTTTCTATCAAAAAGAAAACGTTCCAACAGTTGTTGTGCAGAAATTTGTTTTCCTTTTTTTAGCGGAATAAAATCCCCAAACTCCCGTATGACCTCAATAACTTTTTGACCTTCTTTTATGACAATCCCTTTTTGGGTGTAATAACCAAATTTTATTGTATCGCCAACAATGACTTTACCCTTGTCCGGCACATCTTTATTTGTAATAATATTGAGAAAAGTAGACTTGCCAGTACCATTTTTCCCAATAATGCCAATACGTTCTCCTTTTTGAAAATTGTAATTGAACTTGTCTAGAATAAGCTTGTCAGGATAGGATTTATAAACATTATGGAGTTCCATGATTTTACTGCCCATGCGCTCCATGTTGATTTCTAACTGAATCTCATGGTCCTTTCTACGCTGGCTTGCCTTTTCTTTAATAGCATGAAAATCGTCTATTCTAGATTTAGATTTTGTGGTTCTAGCCTTGGGTTGCTTCCGCATCCAACTGAGTTCTTTTTTAAAAAGAAGTTTGGATTTATGGTGTTCAACTGCCTCTTGCTCTATACGTGCTTCTTTCTTTTCTAAATAATAGGAGTAATTCCCTTTATACGGATATAATTTACCATTATCCAGCTCAATGATTTCATTGCAAACCCTTTCCAAGAAATAACGGTCGTGTGTTACCATAAAAAGAGTCATGTTCTCTTTGGCAAAATATTGTTCCAACCATTCTATCATTTCCAGATCCAAGTGGTTGGTAGGCTCATCCAATATCAATAAATCTGGTTTGTTGATGAGAGCATTGGCAAGTGATAACCTCTTTTTTTGCCCCCCGGATAATAACCCGACCTTTACAGTAAGATCTTCCAGTTTTAATTTAAATAAAATTTGCTTGTACTGGGTTTCAAAATCCCATGCGGCTAAGCGTTCCATATCCTCAAAAGCTTTTTGATAGGCTTCTTCATTCTCTGGATGTTCCAACGCATGTTCATAGTCAGAAATTGCTTTTAGAACCTCATTACCAGAATCTAAAATGGTCTGTTCTATGGTAAGTTCAGGATTAAGTTCAGGATCTTGATCCAAGTAAGATGTTTTAATGCCTTTTCTATAATTGACCTTGCCATCATCAGACGTATCTCTTCCTGATAAAATATTAAGAATGGATGTTTTTCCTGTGCCATTTTTGGCAATCAGAGCTATTTTTTGACCTTTGTTAATGCCAAAGGAAAGGTTTTTAAATAAAACCAGTTCGCCATAAGATTTGGCAATATTTTCTACAGTAAGAAGATTCATTCAGTTTTGTGGATTAGACCAATTCGCCTTTTTTAAAGCTTGGTGCAAAAATAGATATCTTATTCCCAATGCAAGCAAAATGGGGATAATAAGAGGAGAAAAGATTTGTACACCCAATAACCATAGAATCAAGGTAAGTAGTAGCAGACCCCATAAAACCCACAAATACTTACCAAACCAATTTGGTAATACATTATTTCTTGCGATTAGAAATGTAACAACTAGGTTTGGGGCAAAAGCCCAAAGGATATTGAAATTGTCAGCTGTGGCAGAATGGTCTGTGAAGAACCATAGAAAAATAATGACATGTCCAATTATACCTGTTATAAAGAATAAGAAGAAATCCAAGACTCGGCTTCTAACTTTATTTTTGTAATCTATATAGGTAATGAGAATCACAAACAAGGAGAATAATAACAACCAAAATAGAGGGGAAGCTAAAAAATAGGTTTCATTATTTTTTTCTTCAATATCTAAAATTGTTCGTTCTCGCTGTACTATTGGTTTGCCATTAAAATCAGTATTGGCCAACTGTTTCATTACATAGTAGGGAAGATACATGTGTTCTCTTGGCGTTGCTTTTTTGTCTATAACAGAGCCCAAGGCCAGATCTATCCCAAACGCAGCCCAAGTGTCAGTTTTTACATTTTGATGGATAAGTTCTCGGAAAGTATACTGTTCTTCTATATGATTTTCTTTAAACACCACTTTGTCACCATATACTTGCTCTAGAATATCCCTTTTCTTGGTTGAACAATTGTTAAAGAAAAAATCATATTTATAATCCCTGTTTTCAGGTAGGTAATTATGTTCTAAAAATTGAAAAAGCTCATTTTTTTCGACTAGGGAAAGGCTCAATATTTGCTCTTTTACCCATCTTTTTTCTAGCTCATAGGAGTATAAAAAATTCTCAAAGCGAGAACGACTTAAGGAGTATAGTAATTTTCCCCTAGCAAATTTGGAATAGAAATTAGGGGTGTTAAAATCAAAAGTTCCGTAATTATACACCACATCTATCCCTAGAACCGAGTCCTGTACCCTAAAGGCACTATGCCCAAAAGAGGAGTATAGTTCTTCCCCAGAACCACAGGTGATAACACTTATGTAAGATTTTTTGGATAATTCTGGAGTTTGTGAAAACGCTGTTCCTATTATAAAAAACAGGAATAAGGGGAAAAGAAGTCGTTGTCTCATTATGATGTGTTGCTAAACAAATATCCAAATAAATTTCTTAGGGATATGCTCAATAGGCTGTTTCCAATAAAAATTTATGTTATTTTTGGGAAAACCCACCGTATGAAAAAGCATATCCCCAATATTATTACAATGCTCAATGTTTTTTGTGGCAGTATAGCTGCTGTGTTTGCTGTATTGAACCAATTGGAACTTGCTGCACTTTTTTTCTCATTTGGAGTTTTATTTGATTTTTTTGATGGCTTGGCCGCACGTGCACTGAATGTGCAGAGTGAATTGGGATTGCAGTTAGATTCTTTGGCAGATGTAATTACAAGTGGATTGGTGCCTGGGATTGTTATGTTTCAATTGTTGAACATGTCCATAGGTGGCGGTTGGAACTATATGGGAATTGATAAAGCAGTAAATTGGATGGGGCTGGAAGTAACTCCATTGGCATTTTTAGGGTTCTTGATTACTATGGCATCTGCATACCGATTGGCAAAATTTAATTTGGATGAAAACCAAGCATCTTCTTTTATTGGTTTGCCCACACCGGCCAATGCTTTGTTGATAATTTCTCTTCCCTTAATATTATTATACCATAACAATGATTTATTGAACAGTATTATTCTAAACCCTTGGTTTTTGATTGGCACAACATTGTTAAGTTGTTATTTGTTGAATTCCAAAATTGAACTTTTTGCCCTTAAATTTAAGAATTGGAGCTTTAAGGATAATTCACTGCGATACACATTTATTATTGTAAGCCTAGTACTTCTGGGAACTATGAAATTTTTAGCTATACCCGTAATTATAACTTTTTATATCTTGAGTTCCATAGTAAATAATTTTGGAACCATTAAGGCGTAGAATAGTTTAAAGCTGCTCACAGATGTTATAAAGTTTAATTTAAAATGATAAGACCTTATATATTAGCGGAAACCAACTGGAAACACCTTAAAGACGAGGAGTTTGAACTGGCAATTTTGCCTTGGGGAGCAACGGAAGCACATAATTATCATTTGCCATATGCCACGGATAATATTGAGGGAGATGCAATTGCGGCAGAATCTGCAAGAATAGCTTGGGAGAAAGGTGCAAAAGTAATTGTTTTACCAGTTATTCCGTTTGGGGTGAATTCTGGACAATCAGATATTTATTTGGACATAAATTTAAATCCAAGTACCCAATTTGCCATCTTGAGTGATATTATTGAAGTATTGAACAGGCAAGGAGTTTATAAATTAATGATTCTCAATAGCCACGGAGGCAATAATTGGAAATCTATGGTTAGGGAGCTAGGATTAAAATTTCCAAAAATGTTCATTTGTGTTACAGATTGGTTTAAATCATTGGACAAAAGTCTTTATTTTGATAACTCTGGTGATCATGCTGATGAAATGGAAACCAGTCTTGTTCTATATTTAGAACCAGGATTGGTTTTGCCTAAAAAAGAATGGGGCAACGGAAATGAAAAGATAAATAAAATCAAGGCATTTTCTGAGCCTTGGGCTTGGACAGAAAGACCTTGGTCT
>CAYNLI010000057.1:0-18132 GCA_964398035.1 uncultured Flavobacteriaceae bacterium
CCAAACTCATCCCTTACATCAATGGTGTATGCTCCTGCAGTCAAATTAATGAACGTATATGAAGTTGCAGTGATTGGGCTTGGAGCCATAAAAGGACCACCATTTATACTAAATTGGAACCCACTGTTACCAGGGATAGAAGTGACATCCACCAGAATGGTGGCATCACTAGCCCCGCTATAACAAGCCGTGGGAGTTGTTGTAAAAGTTGGTACTGTTGGTGTTACAATGGTAATTGCCGTATCAATGGGATCAGCACATAAGTTTGTGTCCCTTGCCCTGACAATATAATCCCCTGCAGCAAGACCTGTAAATACTGTATTTGTGGTATTTGTTGCAAAGTCATAACCAACGATTGGAGTACCTACATTGTCCTCCAATTGGTATTCATAAGAAGGCGTACCTCCTGATGCGCTAGCCGTAATTGTTGCGCCCCCGTTAATACATGTAAGAGGTATTGTAATTGAGGCAGCTGCAACAACAGGCGTTGGCTCTGTTAAGTTTTCGTTCAAGATTGTGGTACATGTATTGTCCAATACATCCCTTACCTCAATGGAATGTGCACCAGCAGCCAAACCATTTACGATTATTGGCGAGCTTGTTTGTGGAGCGGAAAAAGCACCGCCATCAACACTGTATTCAAAACCATTAATGGCATCAAAATTATCTACTTCAAAGGTAATACTGCCATCAGCACCACCGTTACATAAAATGTTTGTTGTGTTTGTTGTGACAGCACCAAAGGCGTGACCAGCGTCAACCAATACTGTAGTATCAACCGTACAACTACTTCCATAATCAACAATAATGGTATGGCTTCCTACAGCAATATTGTTGAACACATTGCTTGCCTGTGCAGCATTTCCATCAATGCTATAAGTGTACGTAACATCATTTGGCAACACGGTAATATTTCCACTTCCATCACAATTATAAGTTACAGAGGTGCTCAAGACAGGCTCTATTGGCAAAGGATTTATAATCACATCTGGAAGCGTGATAAAGCAAGTTGTATCATTAGCATCTCTAACGTCAATGGAGAAGGTACCATCAATCAAATTTGTAAAGACGGTTCCTCCGGTTGTTGAAGCTGTCCATGTACTTCCATTGATACTATACTGATAATTTCCAGAACCTCCTGAGGTAGGTGTTACACTACCAACGGTAATTTCTCCAAACTGAACACAAGTATAGTTCTGTGTCAAAACAGCTTCTGCCACAAGTTGTGCAGGCTCGGTGATAACAACAGTTGTGGTTTCTTCACAATTGTTGTTATCCCGTATTCTTATGTCATAAGAACCAGCAGCAAGATTAAAGAAATCTACTGTGGTTTGATAGTTTGTTCCATTGTTTATACTATAATCATAAGGAGCTTCACCTCCTGTTATCGCCAATGAAATTGCACCGGTTGTTCCTCCAAAACAGGTGTTTTGAGTTAGGGTTGGAGTGATAGCAATTGGGGCATCTTGTACTATGGTAATGTCAAATGAGGTTTCACAGAAACTAACATTTCCATTATTATCTCTTACATAAACATCATAATCCCCAGCACTATTTACCGTAATGGTGTTTGATGCTCCAAAATCTCCTGGTACAGGAGCAACTGCGTCAGCAACTACCGCATAAACCAAACTACCATCACCACCACCAGCAGATATGGTAATATCTGTAGTTAATGCACAGGCAGTAATATTGGGAGCTGTGGCTGATAGGGTCAATAAAGGGTTAATAGTAACATTTTGTTGCACTCCAACACAACCAAACTCATCCCTTACATCAATGGTGTATGCTCCTGCAGTCAAATTAATGAACGTATATGAAGTTGCAGTGATTGGGCTTGGAGCCATAAAAGGACCACCATTTATACTAAATTGGAACCCACTGTTACCAGGGATAGAAGTGACATCCACCAGAATGGTGGCATCACTAGCCCCGCTATAACAAGCCGTGGGAGTTGTTGTAAAAGTTGGTACTGTTGGTGTTACAATGGTAATTGCCGTATCAATGGGATCAGCACATAAGTTTGTGTCCCTTGCCCTGACAATATAATCCCCTGCAGCAAGACCTGTAAATACTGTATTTGTGGTATTTGTTGCAAAGTCATAACCAACGATTGGAGTACCTACATTGTCCTCCAATTGGTATTCATAAGAAGGCGTACCTCCTGATGCGCTAGCCGTAATTGTTGCGCCCCCGTTAATACATGTAAGAGGTATTGTAATTGAGGCAGCTGCAACAACAGGCGTTGGCTCTGTTAAGTTTTCGTTCAAGATTGTGGTACATGTATTGTCCAATACATCCCTTACCTCAATGGAATGTGCACCAGCAGCCAAACCATTTACGATTATTGGCGAGCTTGTTTGTGGAGCGGAAAAAGCACCGCCATCAACACTGTATTCAAAACCATTAATGGCATCAAAATTATCTACTTCAAAGGTAATACTGCCATCAGCACCACCGTTACATAAAATGTTTGTTGTGTTTGTTGTGTTGGCCTCAAAAGCATGTCCATTCTCTATAAGGACATCTACGGTGATAAATGAAGGGCACACTTCAGGTATTTGAAAAGCCTGTATATCATCTATGGCAATATCATTTCCATTGACCACTGCAGAATTAGTTCGTATAACAATATCCAAATTGGTGTTTCCACCAGGATCTAGGGTTACACTATAGTTGTTCCAGTCATTGGCGTTGTTATTTTTTGGAACACTTCCTGTAGTTGTACTTGCAATTATAACTCCTCCTCCGTCTACTAATTGAATTTCAATGGATGGGTCACCACCTCCAGTACCACTCCTTAATAAGTTAAAGGCCCATAAAGAAACTGTAACATCTCTATTTGGTAAGACCTCAATATTTCTTTTTGCATAAACAATACCGCCAACACCTGCTACCCCACCAACATTAATGGCTAAAAATCTACCGCCAGCAACACCTGTATGATCATTGGGACTCCGCCATGATCCATATGGATTGGCAACCAGTTGCGTTACTGAATATTCTCCATCCTGTATATGTGTATTTGTTCCAAAACCACAAAGACTGGCAGAACCATCCTGTGCCTCATAACAATATGCAGGGTCTATTTGGGTAATACTTGTGTTTGGCCCAACCCCAAAATCTTCTAAAAGTAAGTTGCTGGGTGCGGGAACAATACTACTGATATAATTTACCGTTATAGTATGGTTTCCTACGGGAACATCAGTAAAAATATTTGATGTATCAGGTGTGTTTGGAGACCCGTCAATATCGTATGTATAGTTAAAAAGTGCACTGTCAAGACTGATGGCAATGATTCCTTCCCCATCACAATCATAGTCAACAGTTGTTGTGGCATTTGGAGGGGTTGGTTCTGGATCTACGGTAACGGTCATTGGGAACGCACAATTATTGGCATCCCTAATATATACTGTATGTGTTCCTGGGAGCAAAAAGCCAATGGCACTTACACCATAAGTACCTCCTCCATCAAAACTATACTCATAAGGAGCTGTTCCCCCTTGTGCATTGGTTATTCTGACTTCGGCTCCTGCCGTTGGGTTACATTCCACCAACTCGGTTACGCCCGCAGAAGCAGATAAAGTAAAAGGTTCTGTAATGGAATAAATTTGTGTGATATCACAATTATGCACATCCCTTACACGGATATTATAACTTCCAGCAGCTTGATTGACAAACGTATTGGAAGCTTGGTAAGTTGTTCCATTATTGATACTATATTCATAAGGACCTTCGCCCCCACTTGCGGCAATTGTAATTGTAGCTGTTGATTCCCCACTACAAAGAATAGCGGTATTGGAAACTAAAATTGCAACCGGGGCATCTTGTACAATGGTTATATCATAATTTGCTTCACAGAAACTAACAACACCATTGTTGTCCCTTACATAAACATCATAATCCCCATCACCTATTACGGTAATAGAATTTGAAGCTCCAAAATCTCCAGAAGCAGGAACTGCACCATCTGCCACTACTGCATAAGCAAAAGCACCGTCTCCACCTGCAGCGGTTATGGTAACATCTGTTGTAGTTCCACACGCGTAAATGTTTGTAGCGGAAGCGGTAACCGTTAATTCTGGGTTTATGACAATAGAATCTGTATCTGTACAGTCTTTACCATCTCTAACAATTATGGTATAGGTTCCCGGTGCAAGACCAGAAAATACATTGCTTGCTCCAAAAACACCTCCATTAAGATTGTATTGATAGTTTCCATCACCTCCGGATGTTACATTGGCGGTAAGCGTTAGCCCAACCCCACTATCATAACATACATCATTGGGAACAATCTGCAGCACTGGAGCTACGGCTGGGTCTAAAGCAAAATTTGTTGTTACAATACAGTTGTTGGCATCAGTAACTGAAGCGGTATAGACACCTGTTTGTAATAGATTTGTAAAAGAACCTGTTGTATTGGTTCCAAATATTGTTGTGTCTGGGTTTGTTAGGGTAAATGAATTGCTTCCCCAACCACCAGTAGAAGTTAAAACAACACTTCCATCTGTAGGACAAGTTGGCTGTGCTTCAGCAGCACTTAATGTTAAAGCAGAGGCAGGAGCGGCTATGATAACCGCAGCTGTAGCTGTACAATTGGTATCATTGTCCGTTACGGTTATGGTATACACGCCATCATCCAAACCAGCCAATGGTATTGTAGTGTTGGTTTCACTCGTACCAGTGAATGTTGATGGACCTGCAACGCTATAATCGTAACTTGTATTAAATCCTGAAACAGTAAAAAGGGCTTCCCCGTCCGTATCAGAAAAACAAGTAATATTGTTCACTAATTGCCCAACCACATTGATTGGAACAACAGGTGTAATGATAAAGCTTTCATCATAAAAACAGCCTTTGTCATCTGTAACCCTAAACGTATAGGTATCAGGTGCCAGACTATCAAAATCAGCTGAATTACCTGAAATTGATGTTGCTGCAATTGCCACTGGGGCAATTATTTCAAAAACAAAAGGTGAGTTGCCATCAACAACGGTCACTGTCACATCTGAAGTCAACGCCGGACAATTGGGTTGGGTTGATGTAAAAGTAAGATCAGTTGGTGGGTTAAGCGGGTCAATTGTAATTGAGTTGGTCACAAATGTACAATTGGCATTATCCCTTATAGTGATGTTGTATGTGCCATTTGTTAAGCCAGAAAAAGTCTCTGCACCCACTCCGGATACAAAGTTTATTCCATCAATACTATATTCATATGAGGCGGTACCACCAACTACGTTTTGAGCTTCTATTGTTCCTGTCTGTAAACAGGTATAATCTTGGGTTAAAACAGTAGTTGCCGTAACACCATCTATTGGCCCTGAAATATTAAAAATTTCAATAAAATCACAAGAAACAGCTCCTTGTGTTTGCGTCAATGTCAATGAGTAATTCCCTTGACCCAAACCGGTAAAAGAACCTGAAGCATTTGTGATAATAGAAGTGTCAGGGTAGGTCAATGCATATGAAACAGAATAACCATTACTGTTGGTGACATTTATCGCAAAGGATCCATCGGCAGCGCCAAAACAGACTTCATCTACCACAGTTGTTGTGTATTCTACAGAGGGAGCAACAGCAATAGTGGCAACATTTGAAATGGCAAAACAGTTGTTGCTATCCACAACAACAAATTCATAATCACCAGCTTCAACAGGTGTAAAATTAAAATCATTTAGAACTTGATATGCTCCACCAGGAATATCACCTACGGTTGCATATAAATCTGTGCCATTATAACTCCATATAGCATAAACATAATCAGGGTTTGGAAAACCACCAGAACCTGTAACTGTTATAATACCATCTATACAGTCAATGGCTTTCGTGGTTGTTGCGTTTACGGCCAAATCAGTCACGTCATTTATGATAACTTGTTCTGTATAGGTACAGCCATCATCGGTTGTAACCAAAACATCATATGCACCAGCATTTAGATTTTGAAAAGTGTAGTTATTATCATTGCTAGGCCCAAAAGTATCAACAGAAGTGCCCCCTTGTAAAATTTCATAATAATATTGTGGCTCTACATTTAGGGCAGATATTGAGATTTCCCCTAAACCGTTACAATCTGTATCTTTTGTTGAGATATCAACTTGATAATCCCGTAATAAAACACCAATGTTTTCTAGTCTAAAAATACATCCATCAACAACACCTTGCTGTCTCATTTCAACAGTATAGGCACCATTTATGGCTATAGCAAAGCTTGGCCCATTGTTGGCGCTGTAAGGCACCAAAACTGATGAATCAGTGGCATTTAGCAATTGGTATTCATAATCAATTGGCATATTGGTCACTGTAATGTTTCCAGGGGTAGTACAGATGATATCCGTTTGATTGTATTGTGGGTCTAATGGATTTTTATATATGTTAAAATAAAAACGAGAAGCACAACCGTTTTGGTAGTTGATAATCAATCTATATTGACCAGCATCGGATGCTATGAAATTACTTCCAGTGCCTACATTGCCCCATGTACACGAACCATTTTTATTGGCGCAATCTGCTGCAGAAGCTCCACAACTTACCTCATCCAACTGTTCCCATTCAATGCTATCTGCATCTGGAATATTGATTAGAATGGACTCTGTATCATTTAATCCACACAAGAAAATTTCTGGTAACTCTTCTCCGTCATTTGGACACACTAAAATTTGGCCTTCTACGGTATTTGAAGCGTCATTAATCAAGTCCGTAATAGGGTTGGTCTGTGTTGCGCCAAAAAGTTCAACGGTTATGATTTCTTGAAAACCCTTACAAGGATCGGCAATTATTTTGTCTACAATATAGATTCCAACTTGATTTACCAATTGGGTGCTCAAATCATTGTCTGGGTCACCATCAGTTATGACTGTATCACCAGCATCTATAAGCCCATCTCCGTTTTCGTCCTTGTACCATATATAATTATCAAAATTATCTCCAGCCTCTAACAGGACATCTGCCCCACAAAGCTGAACTGTTCTACTAAAATCACAGTCTTCAAGATCATCCAACAAAAAGTTAGTGGCTCCTGGAGTAGTAAATCCACAATTATCAAAATCGGAAACACTTGGATCATCTGTAATTTGGTTGTTATTGATAACACCTTCATAAGTAGAATAGGCAAGATTCTGTATTAGATCGGTACATGCGTTTACAAAATCAAAACAATTTTCTGCAACTTTTACACGTAATCGTATTTGAGAAACTGGATCTCCTTGTTCAATGAGATTGGGAGGTATGTTAAAGGTAATAGTATGCGAAATAGAATCATATACATAAGTTACTCCAGATGGAAGCACAAGGTTTGCGGGCACAAAAGCAACATTAATAGGCAAAACATCCCTTAACACATAATTTGTTGCATCATCATTTCCAATATTTTGAAAAGACAATACATAGTCTAGCAGTTGTCCTAAATTTACACCGAGTCCAGTAATATCGCTACCTCCAATATCTTCAACTTTCTTTTCAACAACAATGTTGGGTTCAATAATTTCAACATTAAAGGAGTTGAAGTAGGGATAATATTGATCTCCACTTGAGGTAAACCTAAAAGTAGCTGCTGTTTCTGCATTTGGAATAACAGAATTTGTAGGATTGTTCAATAAAAACATATCCGTATCAAAACCTAAAGTATTAACACTATTTGGGGTCCTATTTGTGGTCGCCACACCATTTAGAGTGATATTACTATTAAAAAAATTATTTACTGGATTGGTCGTATTGCTTATTGTTGTAAAAGAACCATTAGAGGCAGCTTTTATTTGCATTTGGTCACCACCAATTCTATAATCACCTTCAAGAGCAGCTGCACCTATATTGGCACGTACTGGACCAACAGGGATGGTATTGAACCCTGTATAATTTATATCTACAATTGGATTTGCGCTCCTAACTCTGGCAAAACCGTCAAAGGTTGTTATCAACTTACCTGTTAACGTTGGGTTTTCATACACAATGACCAAGGTCCAACCACCGGCAGCACCTCCACCAGGTGTTAGAGAACCGGTTACGGATCTAATATTGGCTATAGTATAATCCCCTTCTGGGTTGGCAAGAGGCGTTATCAATGCTGTTATATCTGCATAACAGGCATAAGGACTGTTCTGTCTCATTGAATTTTCCGCACTTGTAAATCCATCGTACAAGATTTCATCTGCTGTAATATCTACATAAGTTCCACCAGGGACTTTTAATTTAACTTGGTTAAAATCGTTTTGCCTTCCTGTTCCTACGGGCACATTATTGGCTGAATAAGAAAAACCATTATAAAACCCGTTAGCTGTGGCACTTGGGTAAGTAGCTGCCCAATATAGACCAGCATAACGAATTAAATTACAATCAGCCTGTGGATATGTAAGTGTAGCAGTACTAGAACTAAATGTGGAGGGGTCACTGTCCACATCAATATATTGCATGTTCTTATAATCATTGTAATTAAACTTTCCTCCAGTTTCTGTATTCCAACTACCGTTAGTGCTTAAGTTGTTATATGAATCTTCAGGCTCAGTGGAAGAAGTACCACCATCACGGTTTACAATGTTATTTGATATAAAGGTCAAATCACCTTTGATGTTATTTTGGTATCTAACTTCAAAGTTGTTGTATTCTTGTGAAAATCCCATGTAAGCACATAGCAATACACAGGCACATAGCAATTTTTTGATAAGTATCTTATTCATTATGCCATTAAGTTTGGTTTAACACGCATGATCCACATTTTGTCATCATACATGTCGTTTAGTTTGGAATAGTAAGATAAAAGGGCGTTGTTCCAAGAACCGTGTTTTTTTAGGTATACATACCTATAATTATTTTCAGGATTTATAAAGTAACTGGCATTAAGACCTTGTGAATTCAGCAACCTAACAAATCGGTTAGCATTGTTAGGGTTAGAAAACACGTTAGCAATAATATAGTAGCCAGAACCTAATCCATCAATTTTAAATGTTTTGGTCGTTGGAGCATTTGCATTAACATTATCTTTTACAACTATATTCTTTTGTAATACATCAGAATTGTATGTTGTTGTTTTTTCTTTGATTTTATTTACATTGTTCACATAGGCCTTATCATAATTATCTTCTTCATTGTCAACATTCATAATCCACATATCGCCATTATAGGTTCCGCTTATATTGGATTTATGTGCTGCAACAGCTTCTTGCCACGTGTCATACCTTTTTAGATACACATATTTAAGACCGTTGTTAGAATTTTCAAAGTAGTCTGCCTGTATGCCTTGGTTGTTTAGGTCATCTACAAACTTGTCTAGATAATAACCACCCTTGTACACATTGGCAACTACATAATATCCATCAGTGACACCATC
Source organism: uncultured Flavobacteriaceae bacterium (assembly GCA_964398035.1). Classification (GTDB taxonomy): domain Bacteria; phylum Bacteroidota; class Bacteroidia; order Flavobacteriales; family Flavobacteriaceae; genus Saonia. The sequence goes on from CAYNLI010000057.1 coordinate 9,320, forward strand.
TAAATTTTTGAATTTTCTGTTTTTTATGTGGTTACGTTTTGCAGTTTGGGCAAAAGCGTCTTTTTTAATAATTTTGTCCTTTGGTTGAAGAATATTATTTATACCGTTTGGTTTTTCTTGATTATTTTTCTTGTAATTATCGAGCGCCAAATCACCATTGCCATTACTTTTATCATTATTTATAAAGTATAGCTTTTTAGCTTTTTCTTCTAGATCTGGTCTATTGCCATTGGTTTCATTTCGTACCATTCTCATGACAGTTTCAAATCTTCTTTCTAAATCTTTTTGCCTATTTTCTTCTATAGAGTCTTGTCGAAACATAAGTTCAGCTAGTATAGCATCATTCTCTGTTAAGCGTCTTTTTAACTCTTCTATTTCATCGTTTTTGGTTGTCAATGTTTCCACATCTAATTGTTCTTCATTTTCAACCAGATCGTTTTCATTGTCCTCTAACATAACCCTATCTTCAGTTAAGTTAGGTGTGAATGAATATGCAAAAGAAATTTCATGGGTAACACCAAAATTGTCAAAGTTGTTGGACAATCCTTTTTCCATAGTATATCCTAAGGAAAGCCTTTTGTTTAAGTTAAAACCAATACCTGCAGATGCGCCATAAAAATTGTCATAACCGGTTTGTAGCCACCCTATTTTAGGCAGATCCAAAATAAGACTGCCCCCTAAAACAATATCATCTTGCCCTACTTTGCGCACTTTTGCCAATGGCATTAATCGACCTCCTTCTAAAGGACCCTGAGTGTTGGTAAGTTCATGTGTATATTGTAAATGACTAGAAAATGTTTTTTCGCTGAAATCTGTTACTGACTCACTATTTTTTAGATTATAATCAAAAAGGTTTTCAGCAAACAGACCAAAATCAAATTTGTTGTAGGATATATTAAACCCAGGTTGAAAAGAAAGTAGGTTACTGTCCTGAAATCCATTTAATAAAGGATCGTCTTCTATCGGGTTAGCTCTATTCTGGTCTAAACCACTACTGTAGTAAGATAAATTGGCGCCGAATGTAAAATTGCTTTTTTCACTCAATTTTATGCCATAGGCGTAATTTGCAAGAATACCAAAGTTGGATATAATACCTTCTTGTTGTTTGTATAGGCTTAATCCAATTCCGTTACGATCATCCACCCTACCACTATAACTAAGAAAGTATGCTTGATTGTTATCATCAAAAGATACCGATTGGTTTCTGTGTAAAAAATTAATGTATGACTTATCCTCCCTTACCGTTGAAAAGGTTGGGTTAATTAAAAACCTATTGAACTTAAGTAGGTTCTGTGAAGGAACATCATAAGTAACAAAAGGATTCTCATCCTGTGCGCTGACTTTTGTTAGCGCAATGAACAAGAACAATATCGATAGAAAACTTTGTTTAATCATTTTTAAATTATCGTATGATAGTAACAGTACCTTGTTTTAATACTTCGTTGGCTTTTCTTATTTTATAAAAGAAAACCTCGTTCTGTCTTGCAAATGCAGTTGAAGACGCTGGCCAATTGTTCTGATAATTGGATTCATTAAATATTTCTTCTCCTTTTTTGTTATAAATAATTACATTGATGTTTTCATCTTTGGAGTAACTATTTGGAAGAATCCACAAATCGTTTATTCCATCACCATTTACGGTAATGACATTGGGAACTTTAAACGTTTCCAAATATTCAACGGTCAGCGTTTTTGATATCTCACAATTACCAATATTGGCTATAAGAATATAAGAACCCTCCTCAGTAAAGGTTACAGAATCTGTACTGCTCATTAGCGTATTATTAACATCAAACCAAGTATATGCAGTTCCTCCAGAAGCTCGTACTGTTTTAGAACTTCCTTCAGGAAACACAACCCTTTCAGGCGAGTCTAAAGTTATTAGGGATTCATCCAGTGGAGAGATAGTTATTTCATTGGACATCAAAGGACATCCATTTCTCATCACAACCAACGTGTAAAGCCCAGTGTTATTTATGCTTAATGTTTCATCTGTTGTGCTTACACTTACATTGTCCTTAAACCATTCAAAGTTTGCGCTTGACAAGTCTGTTGTTGTACTTATGTCAATTGTATCTGTTGAATTACAACTTACCGTTCCATTACTGGTTATTGTTATTGTTTCGTTTACCAATAACTGAACTGATATTGTATTTGATGTTAGAGAATATGTTAATAAAGTTCCTTCAAGAACATAACCCCCATTTTCTGAAACATCTGTTAGACTTATTGCGTTTGAGGTTTCACCAGTTATATTAACCCCGTCTTTTTTCCATTGATATGCAAAGCTGGACAATAGGTCTGCAGTGACATCGGTTTTGTTTCCGTTACTGGCCACAGCATTAATAATGGCAACCTCAAGAACAATACTTGTATTTGTACAGGCTGTATATGCAGTAGCATAATCTATGTTAATCTCAAAAGAAGCGGGTGACACCACTGTGGTTTGTTCAGAGTTTATTATTGTGGATGCACAAGCCCCACCACTTTGTGTTACAGCAGCATAATAAGTACCAGCTTGTGTAACATTTAATGTACTGTTTGTGGCTCCACTAATTTGAGCTCCATCTTTATACCATTGATATAAGGGAGATCCAGCAGTTGTGGAAACACTTAATATTTTTGTTTGACTGGGTAGAATTACAATGTTATCAGCATTGTCCCTTGTAACATTAAAATCACCTGCATTGGTAATTGTAATTGGAGCAGAAAGCTCTAAGCAGGTACCCGTTCCATCTATTTCAACGGTATAATCACCTTCAAAACCCACTACAGATGCATCAACTGTATATGTATCATCATCAATAGTTGGAGATGTTACCGCAATACCATCTTTATACCATATATAGGTTAACCCTTGATTTATAATGTTTGCTACAAGATTAACAGACTCACCACTACATAAATCAGTTTTTGATGGGGGATTGATTGCAAGACCTAAACTTGTGCCTATAGTAATTTCTATTGTGTTAGACCGTGTATTGGCAGATCCAGAACAAATGGAGCCATAATCCATTTCAACATAATATATTCCTGCTTGAGAAACGGTTATCGAATGACCTTTTTCACTTAATAGTGTTGAACTTCTATACCAATTATACTGATAGGTATTTGTGTTTGCAATATTGTGAGGAGCTAAAACAGTTGAGTTACCGTCACAAAGTAATATAGTACCACCAGAAGGAATGCTTCCATTCCCATCTGGACTTATTAGCAACGGTGAATCATAATCAATATAGTACATTGAAAAAGCATCAGATTCTGGACTTGTTAAGGCAGGGCTGGTACTTCTTACACGAAACCTATAGTTTTCACCTCTGGTTTCTGTTGGTATAGCAAACTGAAAATCAAAATCAAAATCGGTATTATGTGTATTGTCATTAACAAGTTCTACAGGACTGCTAAAATCACCATTAGCGTCTGACAATTCTAAAATAAAAGCATTGTCACTGTTCACCAAAGATGGACTCCATGTAAAGTTTACAAAGTATTCATTAAAACTTGCAGAAGCACATGCAGCAGTCCATATAGATGTTCCTACTATATTTGGATTGTCAGCTGGCTCAGGTTTGTTCAGGGTTTGTGCATAAAGAGCGTCTGCCTTTCCAAAAATGGACGCCATAACAACAAAGAAAAAAATGTAAAGTTGATTTGGTCTCATAGTCTATGGTAGTTTGATATTCTTACTCTTAAATTCTATTAACTTGAGTTGCTTTTAGTTAAATTCTTTCACTTGCTTAGTACTCAACAACAAATATGGTATATAATCACCCCCTAAAGAATTTAATGTTGTAGTTGTATTTAATTATGTTGTGAAATGCTTTTATTCCATGGTTAGTACATTTTTATCGATGAATTACACCATTTTCACTAAATTTGGACTTTAATTTTTGATGCATGGAAGAAGCTCCCAAATCTCTTAATTTTATTGAGCATATTATAGAAGAAGACCTAAGCAATGGTTTTCCAAAAAATAAACTGCGTTTTAGATTTCCACCTGAACCAAATGGGTATCTGCACATTGGTCACGCAAGTTCTATTTGTTTAAATTTTGGGTTGGGTCTGCGTTATAACGCGCCAGTAAACCTTAGGTTTGATGACACCAATCCCGCCAAGGAAGAGCAGGAATATGTAGATGCCATAAAAAAAGACGTAGAATGGCTTGGTTATGAATGGGAAACGGAGTGTTATGCTTCAGATTATTTTCAACAATTGTATGATTGGGCCATAGTGCTTATTAACAATGGACTGGCTTATGTAGACAGCCAATCATCTGAAGAAATGGCCGTTCAAAAAGGAACCCCTACTGAAGCTGGGACAAATAGCTCATTTAGAAATCAACCTATAGAAGAAAACCTTCGCCTTTTTGATAAGATGAAAAAAGGTGATTTTGAAGAAGGAACACATGTTTTACGGGCTAAAATTGATATGGCCTCCTCTAATATGTTGATGCGAGACCCTATTATATACAGGGTTTTACATAGAGCACACCACAGAACAAATACCGATTGGTGTATTTACCCAATGTATGACTGGACACATGGTGAAAGTGATTATATAGAACAAGTTTCACATTCCTTTTGTACACTGGAATTTGCCATGCACAGAGAGTTGTATGATTGGTTTTTGGATCAAGTATATGACAAAACCAAAGTAAGGCCAAAGCAAAGGGAATTTGCCAGAAGAAATTTTAGTCACACGGTAGTAAGCAAAAGAAAGCTTTTAAAACTGGTTGAAGAAGGTGTTGTAAATAGCTGGGACGACCCTAGAATGCCTACTATATCTGGTTTAAGAAGAAGAGGGTATACTCCCGAAGCGATCAATATTTTTGTAGATACCATTGGTATTGCCAAAAGAGAGAATGTGGTTGATGTTTCTTTGTTAGATTTTCATGTACGTGAGCATTTAAATAAAATTTCTCCCAGGGTAATGGCCGTGCTTGACCCAGTAAAATTGATCATCACAAATTATCCAAAAGGAGAAGAAGAATGGTTGGATGCAGAAAATAATCCCGAAGATGAATCTGCGGGAAGTAGACAAGTACCGTTTTCTGGGGAATTGTATATAGAAAAACAAGATTTTAGGGAAGAAGCCAATAGAAAGTTTTTCAGATTAAAAATAGGAGGTGAAGTAAGGCTTAAGAACGGTTATATCATTAAGGCAGAGAGCTGCACCAAAGATACCGATGGGAATATTACAGAGATACAATGTACATATGACCCCAAAAGCAAGAGTGGCAGTGGTACAGAAGAAAGCTTAAGAAAAGTAAAGGGCACTCTGCATTGGGTATCCATTGAACACGCCATTTCTTCAGAGGTACGTTTGTACGATCGTTTGTTTACAGATGAAACTCCAGATGCGCACAAAGACAAAGATTTTATGGAATTTATAAATCCAGAATCTTTGAAAGTGATTACGGCTTATGTTGAACCAAGTTTAAAAAATGCACTGTCTGGAGATAAATTTCAATTTCAGCGTTTGGGATATTTTAATATTGATGAAGATTCAACCTCTGATAAATTGGTTTTTAACAGAACAGTAACTTTACGGGACACTTGGGCAAAATTGCAGCAAAAAAGCTAACATAGACAAAAGCTATGTTAAAAATTATATCAATCGGTATTTATTATTAAAAGAGGCATGTTTTAAAGGGCTTTAAGAGGTTTTTGTTTTATAGCCAACATTATCGCTGTTGTCTGTCCAATTCTTTATTAAACTTAAGCTTGCGTGGTTTTGGTTAAAAATAGATACGTTTAAGTTAAGCTTTCTTAAAACATTCAATAAAAAATAAATCTCCTTCTATTTTTTAGAATAGAAGGAGATTTATTAAAATAGTAAAGTAAAAAGATTTTATTTTTTATTTTTCTCGTTTTTTACTTTCATAGATTCTCCGATCATATTACTGGCCGTAAAAGAGGCAACCATATCATTTAACATTTCACTACCAGCTTGTGGCGAGTTTGGCAAAAGAATTAGATTTGAGTTGGTCTCTGCTCCTATAGATTGTAAAGTATCATAATGTTGGGTAACCACTATTAAGGCAGAAGCTTCTTGAGAATTAATGCCCACTTTGTTCAGTACATCCACAGATTCTTCCAAACCTCTGGCAATTTCTCTACGTTGATCTGCAATACCCTGCCCTTGTAATCGTTTGCTTTCTGCTTCCGCTTTTGCTTTTTCCACAATTAGGATACGTGCGGCATCACCCTCAAATTGGGCAGCAATTTTTTCTCGTTCAGATGCATTGATACGGTTCATTGCTTCTTTTACTTGTGCATCTGGATCAAGATCGGTGACCAGTGTTTTGATAATGCCAAAACCATAATTTTTCATCGCTTCTTGCAATTCACCCTTTACAGCATTTGCAATATCATCTTTTTTTACAAAGACATCGTCCAGTTTCATTTTTGGAACTTCGGCTCGTACCACATCAAAAACATAAGCGGTAATTTGATCATGCGGATATTCCAACTTATAAAAGGCATCATATACCTTATCCTTGATAACGACAAATTGAACCGATATTTTTAGTTTTACAAAAACATCATCCAAGGTTTTGGTTTCTACACTGACATCCAATTGTTGGATTTTTAAACTCAGCCTTCCCGCAACTTTATCTACAAGAGGAATTTTTATTTGCAAGCCAGCTTGTCTAACACTATTGAACTTTCCAAATCGCTCAATAATAGTGGCGGTTTGCTGTTTTACAACAAAGAATAAAGAATAAAAAAGAAGAAGACCGAATACAACTGCTGGTATTAAAATGTAATTACCCATGGTTTTATGTTTTTAAGTTAATGGAATGAATTTACGAAACTCTAGACTTTATCAGTAGCAATTTTTAAAAGTTTGTTACACCTTTAGAAAAATCATTGCTTTTTTAATACGATCAATAATTTCTTCTTTCCCGATTAGACCTAGAATATCAAAAATATGGGGACCTTTCATGTCACCTACTATAACCAAACGTAAAGGGGGCATTACTTTTCCAAATGAAATCTCTTTTTCTGTAATCCATGCTTTTACAACGGTTTCAACATTTTCTGAAGAGAAATCTGAGATTGATTCTAGAATAGCAACTAATTGATTCATGATATCTGCTGTGCCTTCTTTCCATTGTTTTTTTACAGCTTTTTCTGCATAAGAAGTAGGAGCAACAAAAAAGTAATCGCTCAAATTCCAAAAGTCTGAAACAAAAGTTGCCCTTTCTTTGATTAGAGAAACAACTTTTTGAAGGTAGTCCATATTATCACCTTGAGCCCAGTCGAAAGGTCTTGCTTTAATATCAACAGCAAACAACTTAGCCAGTTCCACATTACTTTTCTTTTGTAAGTAATGCTGATTGTACCATTTGGTCTTTTCTGGGTCAAAACGAGCACCAGATTTGTTGACCCGCTCTAAACTAAAGGTGTTCACCAGTTCTTCCAAACTAAATATTTCCTGTTCCGTTCCTGGATTCCAGCCCAACATGGCCAAAAAGTTGATTACAGCTTCTGGAAAATAACCGGCTTCTTTATATCCTTGAGATTCCTTCCATGAAAGCGGAAAAACTGGAAAACCTAATTTGTCCCCATCCCTTTTGCTGAGTTTTCCTTTGCCAACGGGTTTCATGATTAATGGCAAATGTGCAAATTCTGGAGTGTCCCAGCCAAAAGCGTCATATAATAATTGGTGCAATGCCAAGGAAGGCAACCATTCTTCACCACGGATTACATGGGTTATTTCCATTAAGTAGTCATCCACAATATTTGCAAGATGATAGGTGGGCATGCCATCACTTTTAAAAAGCACTTTGTCATCCAAAACATTTGTGTCAATTTTTATCTCGCCTCGGATAATATCTTTTAAGTGTAATGTTTCATCCTGTGGAGATTTAAACCTAATGACATAATCTTCTCCAGCATCTAATTTCTCTTGTACTTCTTTTGTTGAAAGTGATAAAGAATTGGATAATTTTAAGCGGTTGTGCCAATTATAAATAAAGGTTTTTCCGTTGACTTCATGGTCTTTTCTGTGAAAATCCAATTTTTCAGTCGTATCAAAAGCATAGTAGGCTTTTCCTTTGGAAATCAATTCATCTGCATATTTTCTGTACAATTCTTTCCGTTCACTTTGTCTGTATGGTCCAAACTTGCCATTTTTACCTGGACCTTCATCAAAAGGAATGTTACACCAGTTTAGCGCATCAATTATATATTGTTCAGCCCCTTCAACATATCTGTTTTGGTCCGTATCTTCTATTCGTAGGATAAAATCCCCACCATGTTTCTTTGCAAAAAGATAATTAAACAATGCGGTGCGAACTCCACCAATATGTAAGGGGCCTGTTGGACTTGGCGCAAAACGAACGCGTACTTTTTTACTCATTAAAACTGGATTTTGCGCAAAGATAATTTATGTGGAACAGATAATAACAAAGCTATGGTTATAAATACAATTGCATAAAGATTAAACCCAGCCACCTATTAAATTTATAACCAACTTCGTTGAAACGCCCCACTTCGTTGAAACCAAATTTTTCATAAAAACGATAACTTCTTTTGTTTTCTGCATCAATACCCGCTATCATGGTATGGTATCCTTGTTTTTTGGCTAGGAGAATTAATTCTTCTATTAAGATTTTGCCAACACCTATTCCTCTCTCGGAATTAGAAACATAGATGGAGTGTTCCACGCTATATTTATATGCTTCCCAAGGCCAGTAAATTCCAAAAGATCTATAACCCAATACTTTTGAATTTTTTTCAGCGTCAAGGACGGGCATTTTTGCCTCTTGTTTTGTATTGAACCATTCTGTTTGTTGTGTCAATGAC
>CAYNLI010000058.1:0-18131 GCA_964398035.1 uncultured Flavobacteriaceae bacterium
TCTTTAGACTAACTAGAATATTTGCTTAAACACAACAATTGGTCTTGATCCATTAAAATCCATCAAAACTGTACCTTTACAAAAATTAGTATTTAGATGCACAATATTGATATAGGTTTGGTAGAGATGACTTTAGATGTCATGAAATATGCCATTCATAGAATAACAGCAACTTCATTGGAACTTGGTCAGCCCAAAAAGGAAGAAGAATTAAAGGAAATAGTAGGCGAAACTGTTACCTCAGAGGGTATTGGAGGAGAAAAAGCATTTCAATTGTTCAGGGATGTGCTTATAAAAGCCACTGTGCCCATTGACCATCCCCGGAATTTGGCTTTTGTGCCCGCAGCACCCACACGTGCGGCTATTATGTTTGATTTGGTTACGTCTGCGTCCAGTATTCACGGCGCCTATTGGATGGAAGGAGCAGGTGGTATTTTCTGTGAGAACGAAGCCATGAGATGGTTGGTGTCCCTTACGGGTCTACCAAAAGGTGCATTTGGGGTTTTTACCAGTGGTGGCACAGCGGCCAACCTATCGGCTATGGTAACAGCAAGAGAAAATTGGCGTAAGAATAAAGAAAATGTTGGGGTAAGAGGATTGGTCATTACTTCTATTGGGGCACATTCCTCAATCAAAGCCATGACAAAGGTTATAGATGCAGATGTATTGCTTGTGGAAACAGAAGATAGAATGTCCGATAATGATTTAATGATGACAATTGGTTCACTTTCAAAAGAAGACAGGGAAAGGCTTTTTGTTATAGTAGCCACTGGTGGAACCACAAATGCAGGTATCATTGATGACTTAGATGGAATAGCAACAGTTTGTGAAAAGGAAAATCTTTGGTTTCATGTGGATGCCGCATATGGCGGAGGTGCTTTGGCCGCAGATTCCGTTAGGCATTTGTTTATTGGAATTGAAAAGGCGGACAGTATTACCATTGACCCACATAAATGGCTGTTTTCTCCCTATGACTGTGGAGCAATTATTTATAAAAATCCAGAAAAGGCAAAAGAAGCACATTCCCAAGAAGGATCATACTTGGATATTTTTAAGGATGAGGGCGCCATTGGTTTTAATCCGTCAGAATACCAAATTCAGTTGACAAGAAGGGTTAGGGGATTGCCTTTATGGTTTTCATTGGCCATGTACGGTACAGATAAATATAAATGGGCAGTAGAAGAGGGGATTAAATTAGCCCAAATTGCAGGAGAAATCATTACTAAATCACCAAATGTGGAATTGGTGAGAGAGCCTGGTTTGTCCTGTGTTTTATTTAGAAGAAAAGGTTGGCAGCCGCAAGACTATACAGATTGGACATATAAGAACCATAAAGATGGTTTTGCATTGGTAACACCCACTAAATGGAGAAAAGAGGGGGCGTATGAAACTGTAGCAAGATTTTGTTTTATTAATCCAGACACAAAGAAAGTTGATATAGAAGCCATTATCAATTCAATGGATTGATGAATTATTGGCTTAAAGTTGTGTATTGATAACTACTTATTAAATATCCCTAAAAGATACTTTACAAGATAGTACAAATTGCTATTTTTGCGCATGCAAAACAACGTTCTCATTTTAGATTTTGGTTCTCAGTACACACAACTCATAGCAAGAAGGGTTAGAGAGCTTAATATTTTCTGCGAAATAAAACCATATAACAATCCTCCAAAAGATTTATCCCAGTATAAAGCAGTGATTCTGTCTGGATCTCCGTTTTCTGTAAGGGCAGATGATGCTCCACATCCAGATTTATCTGAAATCAAGGGTAAAAAACCTTTATTGGCCGTTTGTTATGGAGCGCAATATCTTGCCCATTTTAACGGTGGTAATGTATCGCCTTCCAATACTAGGGAATATGGCAGGGCAAACCTTTCATATGTTAAAGAGGAAGAGCAGTTTTTTGCACAAATTCCATTAGGAAGTCAGGTTTGGATGAGTCATAGTGATACCATTAAAGAATTGCCCAGTAATTCGGTAAAATTGGCCAGTACCGATGATGTAGAGTATGCAGCTTACAAAATTGAAGGAGAGCAGACTTATGCCATACAGTTTCACCCAGAAGTATATCATACTAAAGATGGAAAGCAGTTGTTAGAAAATTTTTTGGTTCATATTGCAGGTTTGGAGCAAACATGGACACCAGATTCTTTTGTTGAGACCACAGTAGCAGACTTAAAAGAAAAATTAGGTGAGGATAGAGTAATCTTGGGACTTTCTGGAGGGGTAGATTCCACAGTGGCCGCGGTTTTATTGCATAAAGCCATTGGGAAACATTTGCATTGCATTTTTGTTAACAACGGACTTTTACGAAAGAACGAGTTTGAAGAGGTATTGGACCAGTACCAGCATATGGGACTTAATGTAAAAGGTGTAGATGCTTCGGCACGTTTTTTGAATGCCTTGGTAGGAGAGAGTGATCCAGAAAAAAAACGTAAAATTATAGGTAAGGTATTTATAGAAGTTTTTGATGATGAGGCGCATTTGATAGAAAATGCAAAATGGCTGGCACAAGGAACCATATACCCAGATGTAATAGAGTCGGTTTCTGTAACAGGAGGTCCGTCTGCAACGATTAAGAGTCATCATAACGTGGGTGGATTGCCAGATTATATGAAATTAAAGGTGGTAGAACCTTTAAAAATGTTGTTTAAGGATGAGGTTCGTAGAGTAGGGGCCAGTATGGAAATTGATGATGAAAGATTGGGAAGGCACCCTTTCCCAGGGCCTGGATTAGGGATTAGAATTTTAGGAGATATTACAGCTGAAAAAGTGGCCATATTACAAGAAGTAGATGCTGTTTTTATTAACGGATTAAAAGAATGGGGACTTTATGATAAAGTTTGGCAGGCCGGAGCCATGCTTTTGCCCGTAAATAGTGTAGGGGTTATGGGAGATGAGCGCACATATGAAAAATGTGTAGCTTTACGAGCTGTGGAAAGTACAGATGGGATGACGGCCGATTGGGTCAACCTTCCTTATGAATTTTTACAGAAGACCTCAAATGATATAATAAACAAAGTAAAAGGTGTTAATAGGGTTGTGTATGACATAAGTTCTAAACCACCTGCTACCATAGAATGGGAATAAATATGAAAGAAATGCCATTTAAATCAATACTGCTTTTGGCAATACTAATGCTGTTCAGCTTTAGTGTTTCAGCACAACAATATAAAACACATGCTGTTAAGGCTGGGGAAACATTGGTAAGTATTGCCAAACTATATAAAGTTACACCGTACAATATCCTTTCATATAACAAAGAAATTAAACAAGGAGAGCCTTTAACCCCCAATACAATATTGGTTATTCCATTGAATGCTAATGCTTCAGGTGCTGTTATTTCTACTAAAATTGACAGCGTAACCAACAAAAAAGTAGAAGAGATAGAGCAACAAGAACCTATAGGTTTCACCAAGCATAAAGTGCGAAAAAAAGAGACCTTATATGGTATTGCCCAACGATATCATATCACTCAAGAAGATATTAAACGTTATAATAAGGATTTATATTCCATTCAGCTTAAAAAAGGAATGCGTTTAAAAATCCCAAAGTATTTAAGGGTTGAGCCAAATGAAGATGGAGGGTTGAACGAGGATGATTATGAAACCTATACAGTACAACCCAAAGAGACAAGGTGGAGTATAGCCCATAGATATGGTATTACCATAGACAGTTTGTTGATTTTAAATCCACAACTTCCCAAAATAGATGATAGTTTAGCAGAAGGTCATGAACTAAAATTGCCAAAACCAAAGGGGAGTTCACTGGAAAATCAAGAAGTTCAGATATACTTGTCCTATACGGTTCCTCAAAAACAAACATTTTATAGTTTAGAAAAGGAGTTTGGAGTAACGTCTACGGAACTAATGAAGCTAAACCCTGAAATTGCAGAAAGAGGTGGACTTAAAGAGGGGATGGTATTGCGTATTCCACAAAAGAAGGAGCCTACAGAGGAAGTGAATACAGATAACTATGTTTTTTATGAGGTAAAACCAAAACAAACGGAGTATTCATTGACTCGGAATTTAGGGGTCACATATAGAGAGCTTTTAGATCTTAACCCAGATTTGATCAATGGTCTTAAAGCGGCAATGGTGCTTAAATTACCAAAAGCCAGAGTAGGGGGTTTAGAAGTGAAAAATTCCTTGATATTAGATAAGATAAGTCTGTTGGATAGTATCAATACAATGAACAGACCAAGATTATTGGTGATGTTGCCTTTCCGTCTGGATAGAGTTGATATATATGATAAAGAAGAAACCAAGAAAATCATTCAAAATCGTAATGATATTAAATATGCCCTTGGATTATATTCAGGTACATTGATTGCTTTGGATTCAATAAAAAAGCTAGGTATATCGGTAGATGTAAAAACATTTGATACAGAAAGAAGCCAAGTAAAGGTCAAAAACATTCTATTGAGAGAAAATTTAATGAATGTCAGTGCTATTTTAGGCCCCTTAGATCCAAAATTATTAAAAGAAGTTGCCGTACAGGCATCAAATTATCAAATACCGGTAATTGCGCCTATTGCTTCCACTAGTGATATAAGTCTTAACAATGTGTTTTTCTCCATGCCTTCGGATAGTATTTTACGAGATAGGATGCTTTCTTATGTAGAAAGTAAGTTTGATGATGAAAATATTATTGTGATTGCTGATGAAAGTGGAAAAAAGGCCAAGGAGAAAATTAAGGAACGTTTTCCAGCAACACTTGAGCTAGAATTAAAGGACAATATTTCTCTTGATATTGAAAATTTCAGGACAAAGTTATCTGAAGAAAAAGAAAACTGGGTATTTTTGGAAACCGATAATTTTAAAGTGGTATCCAGTGTAAGTTCTATATTGAATTCAGCCAAAAGTGATACAACTCTGGTAAAAATGTTCACAACAAATAAGAACAAAGCCTTTGAGCATGATGTAGTGTCCAGCAGTCATTTGTCCAAGCTTAATTTTAGTTACCCATCTTATTATAGGGAAGCTCCTAACGATTCATTTGTGAACATGTATAGAAAACGCTTTGGTACAGAACCTGATAAATATGCTACAAGAGGTTTTGATATTGCCTTTGACCTGTTTTTGAAGCTGGCCTATAAAAATGATTTGTTTGAAGTGTCTAAGTTGATTGGAGAAACGGAGTATGCTGGAAACAAATTTAATTATAGCAAAGAAATGGCCTCTGGTTACTTTAATACATCCTCTTATATTATGACGTATGAAGACATGAGAATAATAGAGGTTAAACCTGAAAGACCAGATTTAGAATAGCAATATCAAGAACTATATTTTTGAATCATAAAGAATGGGTATTTTAAGAAATATAGTTTTGCTTGTCTTTTTTTGCTCATCATTCTGTGCTTTTTCGCAAGAGTATGATACCATTCCTTGGACTAAAGAAAGAAAGCTTATTTGGAAGGATTTTAAAGGGAAACCAAAACGTGGTTTCAAAGCAGCTGCTATTACCGCTAGCGGTATTACCTATAGTTTTTCTAGTCTAGCAAGGGGAAATGAAGTTGAAGTTGATTTTAAAGTGAATGCTTATTTCTACCCCGATCAATCATGGTATGATGCAGAAAACTGTGACGATGTAATTTTAGGACATGAACAGCTCCATTTTGATATTTCTGAACTGTATGCCAGAAAACTGCGCAAACGTTTAAACGAACTCACCTTTAGTCTTAATATTAAAAAAGAAGTGAGGGTCATATATAATGATATTTTAAATGAACTTGATGATTTTCAAGAACGCTATGATTGGGAAACTAATTTTTCTAGAGATATAGAAAAGCAGTTGGAGTGGAATAAAAAAGTGGCTGAACTTCTAGAATGAATAGTGAAAGAATATTTTAGGTATAATTATTACACTTCCGACGTGGATATAACGATAACTAAGATAAACACCTCTTTCTGATTTTTAAGTGCAAAAAGAGGTGTTTGTATTTTTTAAACATCACAAATACCAACTCCCTGTTTTAAAGCTGCAATTTTATCTTCCCAAGATGGGACAAATTCTTGTGCCACATGGCCCGTAAATCCAGTTGCTAAAATGGCTTTCATTATGGCTGGGTAGAACAGTTCTTGGGTTTCATCTATTTCATGTCTACCAGGATTTCCTCCAGTGTGGTAATGCCCAAAGTATTGATTGTAATCTTGTATGTTTCTAATGATATCCCCTTCCATAATTTGCATATGGTAAATATCATAGAGCAATTTAAAATTGTCAGAACCCAATCTTCTGCACAGTTCAACGCCCCAAAGGGTATTGTCACACATATAATCTTTATGGTCCACTTTAGAGTTTAAAAGCTCCATTTGTAAGATTACACCGTGTTTTTCTGCCAAGGGCAATAGTTGTTTAAGCCCGTCCACACAATTTTGTAGACCCACTAAATCGTTCATTCCTTTTCGGTTGCCACTAAAACAGATAAGATTGGTGTAACCGGCCTCTGCTACTTTGGGAACCATTTCAGTATAATTCTTAATTAACTGTTCATGGTATTGTGGGGCGTTAAAACCCTCAGTAATGCCAAGTTCCGCACCCCAGCACATAGCAGCATGGATGTTGTATTTTTTCATCAATGGCCAATCTTCAGGTCCTACCAAATCGATGGCCTTTATTCCCAATGTATTAAAATTTTGTAAAAGTTCCTCCAAAGGAATATCATTATAGCACCAACGGCATGCACTATGGTGTATGTTGTTTTTTAATTCAGAAGTGTTTGTTGTTGAAGTTTCGGCAGCTGAAGCAGTTTTAAATGTCATTGCTCCAACTGAGGCTACTGCTGTAGCTGTAATAAATTTTCTGCGTTTCATGTGTCGGTATATTTTCACATTAAAGATATATTTTAAAATTTAAATAAATGAAAAAACCTAAGTTCAAATGTGTGATTAAAAAAGTGAATTGCAAGCGACGAATACGAAAAGAATATGGAGAACACCAAAAAGAAAACAGGGCAGTGGCATTATTAAAAACAGATGCCTTTATAAATATGCCCTTTTTGAACTTGATTCTTTAAATTTGTGCTTTAACTTTATATAATGAAAATTCAACCAGACAAACAAAAACTTATTGAACTAGCTCATTATAGAATGCCTTTTGGGAAATTTAAAGGATGGTACTTGGTGGATCTACCAGAGCCTTATTTAATCTGGTTTAGACGAGAAGGATTTCCAAATGGTAAACTAGGTAACTTGTTGAAAGCCATGCTAGAAATCAAGATTAATGGATTGGAACCTTTAATCAAAAAGATTCAAAAAGATTTTCCGAAGAATTAGCTCTGATTTCTATTGGTAATTTATATCTTTGTACCCCGTAATAGTATACCGCATTATGGAACAAACAAAGTACATTTTTGTTACGGGAGGCGTAACATCTTCATTAGGAAAAGGCATTATTGCTGCATCTTTGGCCAAATTACTACAGGGCAGGGGATATAGGGTAACCATACAAAAATTAGATCCATATATTAACGTGGATCCAGGTACTTTAAACCCATACGAGCATGGCGAATGTTATGTTACTGATGATGGTGCGGAAACTGATTTGGATTTAGGTCACTACGAGCGTTTTTTAAATGTTGCTACTTCACAGGCCAACAATGTTACCACAGGCCGGATATACCAAAGTGTTATTGAGAAAGAACGTAGAGGTGAGTTTTTGGGAAAAACGGTACAAGTGGTGCCACATATTACAAACGAAATAAAAGAACGTATCCAGATACTTGGCAAAAGTGGGGATTATGATATTGTGATTACTGAAATTGGGGGTACTGTAGGTGATATTGAATCTTTACCATACATTGAGGCAATACGGCAATTGACATGGGAGTTGGGAGATAATAATGGCCTTGTCATCCATCTTACATTGGTGCCCTATCTTTCGGCAGCAGGTGAGTTAAAGACCAAGCCTACCCAGCACTCCGTTAAAACATTGATGGAAAGTGGTGTAAAAGCAGATATCCTTGTTTGTAGAACGGAGCATCACATATCAAATGAGATAAAAGACAAACTTGCGCTCTTTTGCAATGTAAAAAGAGAGGCGGTAATACAATCTATTGATGCATCCACTATTTATGATGTGCCTATTTTAATGCAAGAAGAAGGCTTGGATACCGTGACTTTAAAGAAGTTGAATCTGTCAGATTCAACACCAGACCTTACACATTGGAATCAGTTTTTAAAGCGGCACAAAAATCCAAAACATGAGGTAACCATTGGATTGATTGGGAAGTATGTGGAATTACAAGATTCATATAAATCTATTTTGGAATCTTTTATACATGCCGGTGCTGCCAATGAAGTAAAGGTAAATGTGCGTTCCATTCATTCAGAACACCTTACCGATGCTAATTTTAAAGAAAAGATGAGCGGTTTGGATGGTATTCTTGTAGCTCCAGGTTTCGGAGAAAGAGGAATAGAGGGAAAAATTAAAGCAGTCCAATATGCACGGGAGAATAAAATCCCTTTTCTTGGAATTTGTTTGGGCATGCAAATGGCAGTGATAGAGGTTGCAAGAAATGTTCTTGGACTTAAGGGAGCAAACTCCACTGAAATGGATGGAAATACTAAATACCCAGTCATTGGTTTAATGGAAGAACAGAAAACCATTATAAATAAAGGTGGCACAATGAGACTTGGTGCTTGGGATTGTGAATTAATCAAAGGAAGTTTGGTACAACAAGCATATAATGGTGCAACTGTCATTTCAGAAAGACACCGTCATAGGTATGAATTTAACAATGCATACAAAGACCAAATAGAAGAAGTTGGACTTGTGGCTACTGGAATAAACAAAGAAACAGGCTTGGTAGAAATTATAGAGCTATCTTCACATCCATGGTTTATAGGGGTACAGTACCATCCAGAATATAAGAGCACAGTTGCCAATCCACACCCACTTTTTGTTGGGTTTGTGCAAGCTGCCTTAAAACACAAAATGCAATAAAATATGCCAGTTTGACATAAAATGCACAATTGGACATATATTTGCAAACTGGAAAAGTAGAAATTACCAAGCAAAAAATAACTATAGCTTATTTAAATGGAAGAAA
The DNA here is from genome assembly GCA_964398035.1 of uncultured Flavobacteriaceae bacterium. Lineage (GTDB taxonomy): Bacteria > Bacteroidota > Bacteroidia > Flavobacteriales > Flavobacteriaceae > Saonia. The sequence goes on from CAYNLI010000058.1 coordinate 9,056, forward strand.
AGAAACTGGATATAAATTCTATTATTGGATTTGTACTGATTTTTGGAATACTCATCTTTATGTTTTACCAAAGTCAGCCTACACCAGAAGAAATAGAGGCAAAAAGAATTGAAACAGAGAAAGTTGAGGTAGCAGCAAAGGCAAATGAAACTCAAGTTCAAAAGACTGATGCACCTGCAACAATAAATCTTCAAGATTCTACAGTAGTGGCAAATTATAAAAGCTCTTTAGGGGCTTTTGGTTTTACCAACCCATCTGAGGGTACTACTGTATTGGAAAACGATTTGGTGTCTTTGGAAATAAGTAACAAAGGAGGGCAGATTATTGAGGCCAGAATGAAAAATTTTGTCACTTATGATTCAGTACCTGTGTATTTGATTAAAGATGGCAATGCCACTTTTGGACTTAATTTTTCTACTTCAGACAATAGAGTATTGCATACCAAGGACATGTTTTTTGAACCTTCTATGACCAAGAATGGAGATAACCAGGTCCTTTCATTGAAAGCGAAAATATCAGCCAATCAATTTTTGGAATATAGATATGAAATGAAACCGAATGATTATTTGGTAGATTTTACAATTCGTTCTCAAGGACTAAGTGGAGTCATTAATGGTAACCAACCCATAAATTTAGAATGGAATTTAAAAGGGATTCGTCATAGTAAGAGTGTGCAGTATGAAAATAGATATACACGCTTAACATATAACCATGAAGATGGAAAAATAAGTAAGCTTTCTGATAGCAGTGATGATGATGAAATAGAATCAGATGTAAAATGGTTGTCTTACAGGCAACATTTCTTTAGTTCTATATTAGCAACAAAGACCCCTTTTGCCACAGCGGAGTTAAGTTCTATAAACCTTGTGGAAGAGGAAAGTAAGACTTTGCCATATACCAAAGAGTACCATTCTAAAATGCCATTGAATATGGATGGCGGCGAAATTTCGCAGAATATGAATTGGTATTATGGACCAACAGATGTTGCGGTATTGTCTCAATACAAAGAATTGGGACTTGAAGATACCATTCCTTTTGGATGGGGTATTTTTGGATGGATCAATCGTTACGTTTTCACGCCATTATACACGTTCTTAAGTTCATTTTTGCCTTACGGGATAGCAATTATTGTAATGACCATTTTTGTGCGTTTGGCCATGTCACCTTTAACATATAAATCATACTTGTCCCAAGCAAAAATGAAAGTGCTTAAACCAGAGATTGCAGAAATCAATGAGAAGTACAAGGACAATGCTTCCAAAAGACAACAAGAAACCATGAAACTGAACAGTAAGGCAGGAGTAAACCCAATGAGTGGTTGTATGCCCGCATTATTACAAATGCCAATATTCTATGCGCTGTTCATGTTCTTCCCCACTTCTTTTGCATTAAGGCAAAAACCGTTTTTATGGGCAGATGACCTTTCTTCGTTTGATACGGTATACCAATTTCCAGATGGGTTTTCTATTCCATTTTATGGTGACCATGTAAGTTTGTTTCCTATTTTGGCTTCCATTGCCATCTTCTTTTATATGATGATGACAACTGGGCAGAACATGCCTAGTCAACCGGGAATGCCCAATATGAAGTTCATCATGTATTTGTCACCGTTGATGATGCTTGTTTTCTTTAATAATTATGCGAGTGGATTGAGTTTGTACTACTTTGTATCTAACCTGATTACCATTGGTATTATGTTGGTCATTAAAAAGTTTATATTGGATGATGACAAGATACATGCGCAGATACAAGAGAATAAAAAGAAGCCTAAGAAAGAAGGCAAGTTTCAAAAGAAAATGCGTGAAATGATGGAACAGGCAGAAGAGCAGAAAAAAAAGGGAAAATAAGTAGTTTAGAAATAGATGCTAAAAAATAAAGCTCCCACATATTGTGGGAGCTTTTTGCATTAGTTTAGTTTGGTAAGATTTGGGACTGCAATATTCTATTTTTTCCATGTAAAAAAAATTAATAGATGTCAAGCATTGATTTTTGTATGCTAACTAATCACATCTTGTTGTCTGTTAATTTATCATCCCTTAAGCATTGTAAACACCTGTAAGACAATACTTACGGTATTTATAAAATCAGAAGAGCTTATTTTCTTTTTTGTAATTTTGTAGAGTCAATTTAGAATAGCATGAAAAAAATAGTTGTAGGACTTTCTGGAGGAGTGGATTCCAGTGTAACAGCATACCTTCTTAAAGAGCAAGGATATGAGGTGATAGGGCTATTTATGAAGAATTGGCATGATGATTCTGTGACCATTTCTGATGAATGCCCATGGTTGGAAGATAGTAATGATGCTTTGATCGTGGCCGAAAAATTGGGAATACCCTTCCAAACAGTTGACTTAAGTTCAGAATACAAAGAACGTATTGTGGATTATATGTTCAATGAGTATGAAAAAGGAAGAACACCCAATCCAGATGTGCTTTGTAATAGGGAAATTAAGTTTGATGTTTTTATGAAAATTGCCTTACAATTAGGGGCTGATTATGTGGCTACAGGACATTATTGTAGAAAGGGAATCATTACTAATGAAGACGGTATAGAGACATATCAGTTATTGGCAGGTACAGATGGTAACAAGGATCAATCCTATTTTTTATGTCAGCTTTCACAAGAACAACTGGCAAAAACTCTTTTCCCTATAGGAGAACTCACAAAACCTGAAGTTAGAAAAATTGCTACTGATAATGATTTGATTACGGCAGATAAAAAAGATTCCCAAGGACTTTGCTTTATTGGTAAGGTTCGTTTGCCAGATTTTTTACAACAAAAATTGAAACCTAAAAAAGGTGTTATTGTTGAGGTGCCTTCAGATTTTGAACAGTACCAAAAACTCATTCCGGAGTTTGCTAATAAGAAAGCCGAGTTGGCCTTTTATGCTAAAAAACCGTTGTATCAATTACAAGATGGCAAGGCAATGGGTGAGCATCAAGGTGCGCATTATTTCACAAAAGGACAACGTAAGGGCTTGGATGTGGGCGGAACCAAAGAACCTTTGTATGTCATAGATACAGATGTAGATGCGAATATCATTTATACAGGTCAAGGGAATCAGCATCCGGGACTGTACCGTAGAACCTTGTTTGTAACCAATGAAGAATTGCATTGGGTGCGTACAGATTTAGCTTTAAAAGTAGATAAAACCATGGAAGTGACAGCTCGTATTCGGTATCGTCAACCGCTGCAGAAAGCCACCTTATACAAAGTTGATAATGGTCTCTATGTAGATTTTGAAGAAAAGCAGTCCGCCATTACTGAAGGCCAGTTTGTGGCTTGGTATGTAGGTGATGAATTAATTGGCTCTGGGGTAATATCGTAATTCTCAAAATAATGGCTGTATTTTAGACTGACTTGTCTCTTCGAGCGGAGTCGAGAGGTCATATTTAAGAATGCTAATGGTTCTCTCCCAAAGCTTAGGAAGACTAAAACTGACAATAAAATAATGCAAAATAGAATAACACAACTCTTTAAGATTCAATACCCCATTGTACAAGCAGGAATGGTATGGAACAGTGGTTGGCGATTGGTATCTGCGGTTTCCAATGCAGGTGGACTAGGACTTTTAGGGGCGGGAAGTATGCATCCCGATGTATTGCGAGAACACATTCAAAAATGCCAACAAGCAACAAGCAAACCTTTTGGGGTAAATGTTCCCATGCTTTATCCAGAGCTAGAGAAAATCATGAATATCATTGTGGAGGTGGGAGTAAAGATTGTGTTTACTTCTGCAGGAAACCCTAAAACATGGACACCTTATTTAAAGGAAAATGGAATTACCGTGGTGCATGTGGTAAGTAGTGTAAAGTTTGCATTGAAAGCACAAGATGCTGGAGTAGATGCAATAGTCGCAGAAGGTTTTGAAGCAGGCGGACACAATGGTAGAGATGAGACCACTACGTTGACGCTGATTCCCACCGTGAAAGAAAAAATAATCATTCCTTTAATTGCTGCAGGTGGAATATCTACAGGAAAGGCCATGTTGGCAACTATGGTTTTGGGTGCTGATGGAGTACAAGTAGGTAGCCGGTTTGTAGCAAGTCATGAAGCTTCTTCCCATAAACTGTTTAAACAAAAAGTGGTGGAGGCAGAAGAAGGAGATACAAAATTGACATTGAAAGAACTGATACCAGTTCGTTTGATGAAAAATAAGTTTTATGAAGATGTGCAGCATGCTTATAACAAAAATGCTTCCGCTGAAAAACTAAGATCCCTTTTGGGACGTGGGCGTGCCAAACGTGGTATGTTTGAGGGTGATATGGAAGAAGGCGAATTGGAAATAGGCCAAATATCTGCCTTGATTCATGATATTAAGCCAGCCGGACAAATTGTTGCCGATATGGTCAAAGAGTTTCAAAAGGCTAAAAAAGAAGTGTCTAAATATTAAATACCAAAATAAAGATGGCATATTTAAATGTAACCGCTGAAAAGGAGAACACTTATGATGCAATTGTAATCGGCTCTGGAATAAGTGGCGGATGGGCAGCTAAGGAATTGTGTGAGAATGGCCTAAAAACACTTGTGCTGGAGCGGGGAAGCAAACTTGAGGAACAACCACCTTTGGATTTTTACCGTAGGGTAAAGCAGTTTACACTTACGGGGTATTTTACCTCAGAAGAAATTGGAAAAAATGTATTGCGGTTTGATCCAATTCCAGAAAACTATAATGGCTGCCTTCCTTATAATGGAGAGAATATTTGGACTATCTGATTTTGTTGTTTGTTGTTCTTTTTTGATTGAAATGTCATTGGGAAGGAGGACTACTGCGGCAATCTCATTCTTAATAGCAAGAAGTTATTTTTAAATAACAAACAGAAAACCCTCTAACTGGTTTGTTATTCAGTTAGAGGGTTTTACGTTGTTACTAGAGTTAACAGATTACTGTGTCAATCTCCTTATCAATTACAAAAAGACAGTGATAAATGGTAAGAAGATTATAATCACAATTACCCACATAAATCCTTGGGACATAAACCGTTCTTAGAAATTGGAACCAATTGAAAATTATTTGTTGCATATTGATGTGTCCTAATAAAGGGGAAGGCTACATTACAGTTTGCAATACTCTTACCAAAAGTCTTTTTTGGATTAATTGTGTTTAGTGGAAACTATCAATAATTACACAAAATTCTACTTCAAGTCCACTTGCTGTTAAATCAAATCTCATTTCATCACCAATTGTATTACCTGTTCTTTGGCAGATAACATTTACAGTGTATGTATTTCCATTATAATTTAAAGTACCTGTTCCTGTTCCATTCAATGTAACTACAGTTGTGGTAAAGTTGAAATTTCCAGGGTTATTTGTTTCATATATTTCAACCTCTGGTCCATTACTTGATGTATTAAAAAAATCAGTAAATAAATCTGATTCTGGAATTAAGGTTGTTGTATTGTTATTAGTGTCAAGAAAAGAGAAACCTTGATAGGTGCAAATATTTTGATTAGGAGCATTTCCATCATCATTATTACAGCTAATAAAGCTAAGCGAAGTAATTATAAATAATCCTGCGAGATAAATTGTTTTTTGTTTGTTCATGATTTGATTTTTATAGGTTTGATTTTTTTAACGTATTTGTATACGGTTTGTTGCCTGGGTTAGCACTTAACTTTGTAAGGAAGCCCCCAAACTGAAAATTTCATAAGGGTTTTTAGAGAAGATACAACTGTGGCAATCTCATTCTCGACTACGAGAAGTCATTTTTTGTAATAAAAAAGTGAAACTTGCAGCTATAAATATTCAAACAAAGAGAAAACCCTCAAACTGGTTTGTTATTCCATTTGAGGGCTTTCTGTTTGTTATTCAAAAAGAAATCTTTGCTAAAAACTTGGATATTCTATATGGCGTTCAACTATCAACCAACATTGAACTAAATCCCGTGTCCTTCTGTTTCTTTTTTATTTTCCACTTTCAAGGTGGATAAATATTCAATAAGGTCACGAAGTTCTCTACGTTCTATAAGTTGCCCCATTGGTGGCATACCTGAAGGGTGATTCATTCTTTTCTCAATTCTAGAAGTAGCAACCACTAATGGTTCGGCATCACTAGTTCGTAAGGTAATTTTACTGCTAGTTTCTGCTATTAAAAGACCTGTTACTTCTTGTCCGTCTTTGAGTGTAAGGGTTACACTGCCATAGCCTGGAGCTAATCGTTTTGCTGGCTCAATAAGGGCTTCTAATAATTGTTTTCTAGTCAAAATATTGCCAATATTATCCAATGCTGGTCCTACTTGTCCGCCAGCACCACCAACGGCATGGCAACGTACACATTGCGCTGCAGGATTATTGGTAAATACTTGCATTCCTTGCCATCTTTGTCCACCGGCTAAAGTTTCTTGGTAAGCATCAACGGTATGACCACTTTTCTTTATTGTACCCAATTCGGCTAATAAAGATTCGGATTTGGTAGCTTCTACAGCTTCAATCAAATCTAAGATAACCCCTTGTGATAATCTGTTATTATTCGCTTGTTTTATTAAACTGCTCAACACAGCACTACTTTTTTCAATGGGTATTTCACCTAAAACACGCATCAAACGTTGTTGTTCTCCCGTAGAACCATTTTTGAAGACTGGCCCAACAATGGCAGGTAATTTTTCTTTGGCAATGTCCAATTTACTAATTAGCCCCACAGCGGCAGCACGAACCTTCCAATTGGAGTCTTGCATACCTATTTTCATGGAAGTTTCCATATTAGCATAGTTTAATCCGCCCAAAGCCTCTAGCATAGCACTTCGTACTTGTGGAGCATTATGGGTAGACATAATTTTTTGCAATTCCGTATTATAAGTTTCAATTCCTAAAGCACTTAATATTTTAGAAGCTCCGATAAGAATATCGGAGTCTTTGTCCTGTAAAAAAGTGGAAATGTCACCTTCAATTTTTTGTTTTACCATATTGACATCCCTAGTTATTTCACCTCTGTAACGGCCATCAACTCTATCTAAAACAGATGGAGATGCCCAAGTGCCAATAGTAGCTAAAGCTTCGCCTCGTAAAACACTTGATACATCTGTTCTTTTGGCAAAAGCGATAAGGTTATCCAATTCGGTTTTTCCACCTGCACGCAAAGCTGCGTTTATGGCTCTACGCAATAATGGTTCTGTAGTAAACCTAGTTTCATTTAACACGGCAGCCAAAGCTGGTAAGGCTTCTTCTATAGACCAATCGTCATTAATAGCTCGTGCAGCTTCCGTTGCAATATATTCTTCTTTGTCGTTTAAGAATTTTGCTACGAGCGGACTCTGTAATCTTCGTAATACCAAAACAGAAGCTATTCTAAGACTTCGGTTTTTATGGTTAGCATAACTAGCCATTTTTTCTGCATCTCCAATTCTAGATAATGCTAAAACCACAGCGTGACGTATGTATGCATCCTTATCTGCATTAGAAGAAATTACGTCTAGTAAAGGTGTTGTAGCTTCTTTATATTTTATTCTACCTAAGGCCTGAGCAGCAAAGAATTTTACTCTGTCATTGGTGTGTTTTAGTAATGGAATTAATTCGGTAGCAGCATCGGCATATTTTACATCGCCCAGAATTTTTGCTGCTTGTGCTATTATTTCAGGGTCTTGGTCATTTAATACTTCTACTAAAGGAGCCGCTTTTTCTGGATTATTACGAGCTATTTGTCCAATACCCCAAATGGCATGTATACGTGCTAGTTGGTCTTTTTCTCCTGTCAATACTTTTTTCAAAGCTCTATAACCGAAAAAAGTACTTTTTACCAATTCAAATTGTGCTTTCTGACGGATACGCATATCCGGATAGCGTAATAATGCTACCAATTCACCAAAGGATTGATTGCTATAGTCCAAAACCATTAAGCGTTTGGTTACTTTACGTTCGTTTTCTAAATCTTTTTTATCGTCCGTAACATCTATTTTCCAAATACGACCGGCATTATTGGCACCCCATCCATTTATCCAATCCGCAGCATACAAAGCACCATCTGGACCAAAGTCTATACCTGTTGGTAAAATGCCGCTAATCATATCATCATCATTATTCAATTCAAAACCAGCACCGCTTTGTTTTAAATCGAAAGACCATATGTGTGATAGACTTGGGTCACCCACAAACTCTACGATAAAAAACTTATCTAACCAATCTTTTCCTAATGCTGTTCCTGGATTATAAACCATTCCTGTTGGGCCATTATGGAAATTTGCTATAGGCGGAATTATATGTGCTGCCTGTCCTTCCCATCTTGGTTTGTAGAATTCCTCATCCATCCAAACCTTATAACCGTTATTTTTTGGGTCTGTATATTTGCCAAACTGCCAGTTGTCACGCCACCCAGCATCAGAACCTTCTACTATATATACTAAACGCTCACTTTCGCCACGGTGGTCCCCATCGTTATCCGAGGAAATAATATTACCATGTTTATCAAAAACAAATTCATGCGTGTTTCTTAACCCACGTGCAAATACCTCAAAATTACTTCCGTCTGGGTCGCAACGAACAATAACACCTTGGTTGGGGTATTTATGGTTTACACCATCTACGGTTGTAATATTTGCTCCAATGTCGCCAATGCCCCAATAAATTCTACCATCAGGGCCTTCTATAGCACCAGACATTCCGTGTCCACTAAATCCAATATGCACACCAAAACCACTTGCTAGCGAAGTTTTTGTATCTAAAATTTGATCACCATTGGTATCTGTTAAGCGCCACATATTTGGTGCTGCACCCACAAAAATATCGTTATCTCGTACTAAAAGTGCCCCTGCAGGGTCCGTTACTTCGGTATTAAATTCGTTGAGTATTCGGGTAGAAATATCTGCAATACCATTTCCAGTTTTGTCTTCTAGCATCCAAACCTCTTCTTTTTCTACAGTGAAATCTCGCCAATCGTGAATGGAATCTTTATTTAAATCTTTTAACCAGGAGTTTTTATCACTGTTTTCCGTAGAAAAGGTTTCGTGTAAAAAATTACGTCTGTCTTCTACAGTTTCCCAAGAGATGGAAGGTGTTATCCAATCGCGATACCCGCGAATATCAAATTCGGAGTTTTTTTGTCGGTTGGTACGCGTAATATAAATACGTCCCTGATTATCAATAT